>JBGSXK010000730.1:0-6738 GCA_041751455.1 Anaerolineae bacterium | reverse complement strand
TGGGGGGAGCCTCCATGTTCACTCGCTGCGAATCTGGGATGTGGGTGTTCCCCAGGCAGAAAAGACCGTGGGTGGCGAGCTGCTGGAACCGACGATTCAGGGGGGTGTTAAGGTCTTTGAGCTGACCGCCCAGCGCGTGATGTGGAATATCCTGGACGATGTTCAGACGGTCGCCTATACATTTAATGGTGCAATTCCCGGCCCTCAGATTCGTGTCACCCAGGGCGACCGGGTTCGGATTCTTGTGAAGAATGACCTGCCAGAGCCTACCACTGTGCATTGGCATGGCATCAATGTGCCGAACTCGATGGATGGTGTGCCGCACATCACCCAGGCCCCGATTGAACCGGGGGAGACGTTTATCTATCAGTTTATCGCCGATCCGGTGGGCACGTTTATGTATCACCCACATATCAATGATGATATTCAGATTGGATTGGGGATGTACGGCTCGTTTATCATTGACCCCCGCGAGCCAGAGGAAAACCCGCCAGATATTGACGAGTCGCTGATGATTAGTGAGTGGCGTATTGAAAATGGTGTTACCTATGCGTCGATGCCATTTGTAGGCGCAGAGCCAACTTATTTCACCATCAACGGCAAAGCCTATCCCTCCACCGAGACGATAGAAGCCAAAGTGGGGCAGCGGGTTCGCATCCGGTTGTATGGCATCGGCCAGTTTGTCCACCCTATGCACCTGCACGGCTTTGCCTTCCGTGTGACGGCGATTGACGGGATGCCGGTGCCGGAAGCCCAGCAGCAGCTTATGGATACGGTGACGTTATCCCCCGGCCAGCGCTATGACATCGAATTCATCCCAGACCGACCCGGTCAATGGATGCTGCACTGTCATATCCCGCATCATCTGACCAACAATCATTCATTTGGTCATGGCGGTTTAATTACGATGATTAATGTCACAGCCTGAGAGTGATGGAGAGTTTGTTATGAAACGTATGCTGTTGATGGTGTCGCTGCTGGTGCTGATTTTCGCGCTGCTGCCGGGTGCGGTGCTGGCGCACCCGGACCGCGATGGTGATGGTGTTTGGGACGAAAATGACCGCTGTCCCGATCAGGGCGGTCCGTATTGGACGGGTGGCTGCCCGGAAGAAGCACCCGCCAACGATCTCGATGGGGATGGCACACCCGACGATCTGGACAGTTGCCCGACTGAGGGTGGGCCGGACTGGAATCGGGGCTGCCCGCAGGGGACTCAGGGCGAAACCGCATCGCAACCTGTCGCGCCCGCTGCGCCTGCTGCCACCGCGATTCCGCTGCCGCCGATAGACCCTAACGGCCCCTGTGTGCTGGCGACCAGTACACAGCAGTTTGTGAATATGCGCCTGCTGCCCAGCACGGAAGAAGCGATTGTTGGCTCACTGAACCCGCTGAATATGTACCCGATTCTGCTCGAAGTGGAGAATGGGCCGGAGTCGTGGTATCTGACCACGCAGGATTTTACGGCTGGCTGGGTGGCCGGGTGGGTGACACGTCAGGGCGGCGCGTGCCGGGGCTATCCGATCATCTACATCAACCAGGATGCGGACACACCTGCCAGCACCACTGCTGCGCTGTTCTCCTATGGTGAGATAGGCGTGGGCACAGGTGATTTTGGTGGTGAGTTTTTCGTCGAACCCACCCATACGGGCTTTGTCATGCTGAACGGCGACGAAACCATGGCGATGGCCGGGGCGAATGAGAGCTTTGATGCCCTGAACTCCGCTTATCTGATGCTGGACGGGCTGGAGGGTGTGGTGGAGGCCAGTGACTCTGAGTTGGGTCACGCCTTCTGGGTGAAGGACTCGCCCATCGTCGTGATCGTTCCGAAAAATATCCTGGATTACAAGGTAACAGACCTGGTAGGGCTGCTGGCCGACCAGCAGGGCTTCAGCCTGGACCGTCCGCTGCTGGTGGTGCGTTCGACTGCCTCCCCGCTAGGTTATCAGTTGATCTTTAGTGAATTTGCGCCCGGTACGCTGCAAGAGGAAAACACCGCTCATCGGACGTTCGTGGCGCAGTTGCCCATCATCACCGATGAACCGCGCCAGCCGTATTTCATTGGTTTCACCCGGCCTTTTGATGAGACGGCGACAACGGTTCCCTTTACGCTGTGCGGCGAAGCCTGGTGCCTGAACTTTGATGTGCAGTGGTCATGAGTATGCATCGTCTTGTCCTGCTCCTGGGGCTGCTGCTGGTACTGGCACGACCTGTGCCGGTATTGGCTCATGCCAACCTGATTCAGTCTGATCCGCCCGGTAATACCCCGCTGCCACAGGCCCCGGCGGAAATTCGGCTGTGGTTTACTGAAGGGCTGGAACCCAGCTTCAGCAAGATTATCATCCTCGATTCCACCGGGGCGGCTATCGCGGCCAGCAGCGAAGTTGACCTGACGGACGACAAGCAGATGGTGGCACGGCCTGCATCGCTGCTGCCGGATGGCACGTACACGATTACCTGGCGAGCGTTGTCTACGGTTGATGGGCATCTCACCCAGGGGATTTTGCCTATCATTATCGGCGCGGCCAGCGGCGAGATGCTGGAGGTAGTGCAGACCGAAACCGTGATCCCCGGCGAGTCCAGCCTCATGCGCTGGCTCAACTTCCTGAGCAAAGCGCTGATGGTCGGCGGCCTGGGCTTCCTCATCTTTGTATGGCGGCCAGCGGCCAGCGAGCCGCATATCGAGCAGCGGATGAACCGGCTGATATGGCTCGGTTGGGGGCTGACAGGTCTCACTGGCCTGCTTATGCTGCTGCTGCAAGCGGCCATCGCTGCTGACCTGAGCATCTTTGAGGTGGTGGGTACGCCGCTGATTAACCAGATCGTCAATGATACGCGCTTCGGGCAGGTGTGGATGCTGCGGACGGCCGTGTGGGTGGGGGCAGGGGCAGCCCTGTTTTTCGCGGCTTCAGATCGCTGGTTTTTGTGGAGCGCATTCGGTCTCAGCGTCGGCACGCTAATAACCACCAGCCTGTTTAGTCATGCCAGTGTGTCGCAGGACCTCACGGCGGCGGTTGGGGCGGATATTCTGCACCTGTCGGCGACTGCGCTGTGGATCGGCGGGCTGGTGCAGTTCCTCAATGTGATCGGGCCAGTACGCCGATATTTTGATGAACCACTGCCGGTACTGAGCAAGCTCGTCGGGGGCTTCTCGAACTTTGCGCGGGTGGCTGTCGCCAGTCTCATCATCACTGGCCTGTATGCGACCTGGCTTCAGGTTGGCTCGGTCGAGGCGTTGGCGAGTACCCTCTATGGCCAGCTTTTGATTATCAAGCTGGCGCTGCTTATCCCGGTGCTGCTGCTGGCGGCGGCGAACCTCATCCTGACACATCGCGGCTTGCAGGCGGGAGATGTTGTGTGGGGCGAACGGCTGCGCTGGCTGGTCAGTGCGGAAGTAGTACTGACGGTGTGCATCCTCGCGGTGGTTGGCATGATGACCGCCATCCAGCCCGCCCGTAATGAATACCAGTCGCGCCCGGTGATGGTCGAAGCACAACCGAACCCTATCGTCCAGACCGAGAGCGCCCTGGGTATGAATGTCGAGCTGGAAGTGTCACCGGGGTATACCGGAGAAAACACATTCACGGTCCGTGTGACTGACCGCGCTGGTGAGCCGATTGATGATGTCTCGCTTATCCGGCTGCGTGTACAGTCACGTTCGCAGAACACGGGCGAGAGCGAGCTGCGCCCAGAACGTGGAAGCGAAGGAGTTTACAGCGTGGTTGGCTCTGACCTCGGCTTCGACGGCGACTGGCGCATCCGCACGATGGTGCAGCGCCCCGGCGAGTTTGACACAGTTGTGGACTTTGATCTGACCCTGGACTCCACGCCGCCGCCCCAGCTCATGATGCCCGTGATTGACCCCAACGCGCCGCTGCCCAACCGGCTGCTGGTGCTGTTTGTCGTCGGCGCTCTGACTCTGATCGGCGGGGTGTTCTTCCTCTTTGAGAGCCGTTTGCAGATTCTGCGCGGGTCTGGCCTGCTGGCGACCGGGATGCTGCTTATCGGCATCATCTTCGTCTACAGCGGGGTGACAGCGCTCTGATTCCTATCTGACCGGATGCCCCGACTTACGTCACTGAAATTCAATACCCGTTTGAAAAGTGACTGATGCTGATACAACTTAGAAAAGGGGACAAAGGAATGACCACAGTGAGTGAACCCAGAATCGATGAGCGTCCCGCAAAGACTTATATGGGGATACGCACACAGACCCCCTTTAAGGGGATGTTTACCGTAGTCGATCAGTTACGGAAGGAGCTTTATGCATGGTTCAAAGCCCAGGATATAGAACCGGAAGGGCCTGCCTTCCTGCGCTACCATGTCATTGATATGGCCGGAGAGATGGATGTTGAGTTCGGCATTCAGGTGAAGAAGCCTCTATCTGGTGATGAGCATGTGTCTGCTGGTGTACTTCCTGCGGGACGTTACGCGAGTGTCATCTATGTGGGAAGTGGTATGACAGGCAATAAAACGCTTATCGAGTGGGCAAAAGCCAACGGCATCGGCTGGGATCGTTGGGATGATGAAAAAGGCGATGCCTTTCGCTGTCGCACCGAAACCTATCTCACCGATGCGCGAGTTGAACATCGTAAAACCAGATGGGAAATTGAGGTGGCAATCAAGCTGGCAGATGACGAGTCTGGGCACTGAGCTTGACCTGACGAGCAATCTCACGAACGGTCTTGTTCATCAGGAAAGCGGGTTGTGGGGAAGTCGAACATCGCCGGGCGTTTGCTGTGGCGTATCCCTTCATGCAACGCGTGAATGTCGCGATGAGCCAGCATAGCATATTTACTTCGCCATCCTAATACGTGGGCTATAGGTCGGATGAGGATTGCTCGATAATGGCCCGATCAAACAGGTCGATCAGATCAGCAGTGTAGGCTTCGAGGTCAGGTCTTGCGGCGTTCATCTGGCTCAGGAATTGATCGACAGCACCACGAATGGCAATCGCCATGTTATGCACATCAAACTGACGAAATTCACCGTTCTGCTGACCTTCAGTGAGGATGTGTTGCAACGGAATAAAGCTTGGGTCCTGCTCATCAGTGACATAACGCAGTGATCCATCGGCATTCCGCACATTGAAGACAATCTCCAAAAGTGCCAGAAATTGCTTCGGGCGTGTGCCCATGTATGCCAGATTCGACTCGATGTAGATATGTAGTTTCTCGCGTGCTGATGTTCCTTCAGCGACTCTTCCTTCCACATACTTCGTCCAGGCGAGAGACAAGTCTGTGACAGTTTGCTCCATCAGGTCATCTTTGTCCTTAAAGTGATAGGGGATGAGGCTGGTGCTGATACCGGCTTGTTTGGCAATCTGTGCCAGACTTGCCTTGACAAAACCTACCTCGGCCAGCGTTTCAATCGCAGCGGATACGATCTGCTCTCGGCGGGCTTCTTCAATGAACGTGCGCTTTGCCATTTTGAATGACCAACCTACTTATTGAATTTATAAACAAATTTTAGCATGTTTATTTAATTAGTGTCAACTCGAAGAGTGGCACAGGTGTAAAGAGAGTAGTGAAATGCAGTACCGGATTTTATTAATCAAACGTCCGGTATACAGCCGGGCGTTCTGTTTATTGACAGGGATGAAGCGCGAAACAACAGTTTCTATTCCATGTTCGTCTTTAAAGCCTCGCTCGTCGGCAGGAAATGCTGTAATAGATGTTGTTTTGATTTTCGACTCATCGGATCTACAACGAAGCCATAGGCGAAGTCGGGGAGTATGCAGTTACGCACGCGCACATTCACGACGACCCGGCGATTGCCTATCTGACCATCAATGGCGAAGTCATCGCGACACCCCTTCTACACGGCTGAAGGTTGCAAGTGGCGGTGGGGTCTGTTGGCCTCCACCGTGATCGATGTGGCGTTCCCAGGGGTACAGTTTGGCGAGGCATTTCTGCGGAATGTGGTTGCCAGCATTGGCGGGTCGGTGGCAGGAGAACTACTCGGATTTGTCCCGCGCCTCCTAATCAGAGTGCTGGTGCGCTGTACCAGGAGTTTCATACCTTCGTGAAGGGAAATGTCAACCCGATGTACGGCCGACATGTGAAACTCGAAGCTAACGGAACACTCACCATGTCTCCTGATTGGTATCACTTTGGGAATTTAGGGCAATTGAGCTGTAAACCAGCGGCAGTAGCCTGCGATGGTACTCCCAATTTCGCAATATGATCTATCACAATATGGGGTGGGACGACTTACAGGCCGCCCTAACCTCCATTTGTGCTATTCGACGGTATTCCCCACAGCGCAATTTCCCCATCTAAGCTTCCTGTTGCAATAAAGGTATCATCTGGACTTATTGCACATCGGGAGAGCGGTTTGCCAGTATTTACCTGCATGACTGTCTGCCAATCGTTTGTGGAGACAAGATGAAGCACCCCCTCTCCTGACCAATCGCCGATGACCAAAAGCTCGCCGGTAGCATTATAGGTGATGCAATTTACTGGAACATCTAATGGAAACCGGGCAATAGCTTGATTATTGAGGTAGTCATATACAATGACATCGTTGTGGCTACCTGAATACACGGCACGGTGGTTCATCGTATCTAGTGCCAGTCGATTTCCAGAAGTGTATATTTGCTGGGGAGCATCCGGCTGCATTTCTTGTGGAATGACAGTTAGTGTGCCTTTCATGTCTGGGTGGTTGTAGCGGTACAGTATGCCGCTCCCGGTTAGGATGAACCCCTGATTGGATGTGGGATCAAAGGCAATAGCAATAATC
>JBGSXK010000729.1:0-14866 GCA_041751455.1 Anaerolineae bacterium | reverse complement strand
GGGGGTGGATTATCCGCGCATCGGAGTAGCCTATGCCGGAGAGCGTTTTCAGGTCACTGCCTATCATACGCAGCTTCCCTGGGTGCAGATCAATTATCCCGCCGCGCCGAATGGGTTCGGCTGGGTCGCCCGTGAGCTACTAGATATTGAAGGAGACTTATTCAGCCTGCCCGTCATCAGCCAGACCAATTTTAACCTACCCACCCTGACACCCACGCTGCCTGTAGTGCAACCCAGTGGGCGTGCAGGGGGGACTCCCGTGCCACTTAGCCCAGAATTTGAAGTCCTGGGCAACCAGGTATGGGATATTGTTTTGCAAAATGGTTTCGACCCAGCCACCAGCCGTTTTGGTGCACTGTTCGTGATGGATTTGGAGACAGGCCAGGCCTTTACCTTTGGCAGCGAATATGCCTTCAGTGGGACAAGCATTAATAAAGTTGCCATTCTGAATCGTCTTTACGAAACCCTGAGTGGGCCGCCGGACTCCCGGACAGCAATTGATATTGCCAATACCATGATCTGCAGTGAGAACGTCGCTACTAACCGACTGCTCAGTATAATCGGCAGCGGCGACCAGTATATCGGCGCGAATGAAACCACGGATCTCTTTCGCGAGTTGGGGCTGCAAAAATCGTTTCTTACCGCCCCCTACACCATTCCCGGCGCAACCCCACAGCCTCCTCCAGCACCCATTCCTTTACCTACCACTAGTGCCGACCAGGTAAAAGCCAACCCTGATCTTTCTAATCAGCTTGCGGTAGATGATATGGGCTTACTACTCACAGGGATTTACCAGTGCGCTTACCAGGGTCGCGGCCCACTGCTGGAGGATTTTAATGGGCAGTTCGAGCCACGTGAATGCCGCCAGATGCTCCATGTAATGAGCAATAATACAGTGGATGCTCTCCTGAAAGCGGGTGTGCCAGAGGATACACGTGTGGCACATAAACATGGCTGGATCGATGATACGCATGGCAACGCGGCGATTTTCTTCACGCCCGGTGGCGATTATGTGGTTGTAATGATGCTGCATCAGCCAAACTGGTTGTTCTTCAACGAATCGCTGCCTGTGATTGCAGAAGTCTCGCGCACGATCTATAACTATTACAATCCGGATGCACCACAGCCTGAGGTACGCGAAGGGTTTATCCCCGAAGCACCCACCTGCAACTTCGCCGGGACTATTCTTATTGATGACCTCACCAATCCCTTTTTTGAAGATTAGACAAATTTAAAGAGCAGGTGTTTAAAACCTGCTCCTCATATCAGAAACAGCTTCTTTAGGGAAGGTCTTATTTCACCCCTCCCAGGGTCAGGCCGCTCACGATCCAGCGTTGTCCGGCGAAGAAGATCGCCAGGATGGGGATCGACACCAAAATGGACATGGCCGCAAATTTTTGCATGTCGGGGGGGGCGGTGTTTGCACCATTTGCCATGCTGACCAGTGCCATTGCCAGCGTGTAATCCTGGAGATTCCCTGTCAGGAAGATCCACGACAAAATGAATTCTGTCCACGACCCCATAAAACTGAAGAGGATCACGATGATGAACGCGGGGAGTGCCAGCGGCAGCATAATGCGGAAAAACGTGCTGATGCGCCCTGCGCCATCAATAAGTGCTGCTTCTTCCAGATCTTTAGGAATGGTATCGAAGTAACCTTTGAGATTCCAGATTGCAAAAGGAAGCTGACCCGAAGCAAATGCCAGCGAGAGACCAAACAGTGTCAGCCGGAGTGTGACTGTAGCAGGTGCACTGGTACCCAGGCGTGCCCGCAGGCCATCCAGTCCCAGACCTATCATCAACGCAGCAAACACAGCCAGTGCCAGCAGGTTCACCAGTGTGCGCGGCTCGATGAGATTACGCAGCGCGTAGACAATTCCCCATACCACTGCTGCACCCGCCAGTGCTCCCACCCATGCTAGCAGGTAATAAGGCAGCATTTGCACCAGCCCCTGAACACGGATATGAGCGATTTGTGCCTCTGCCATGTCTGCAATAGCTTGCGCGTCGAATAAAGCATTCTCTGCTATCGCCAGTGCTGCTTCTGCTTCTGCCACTGCCTGCGCATTACGCTGCGCTATATCGTCTGCTCTGGCCGCCGCTGTCTCTGCTTGAGCAACTCCTTCAACGAGCACTGTCAAGGCCGCGTCCGCACCCTCTGTTTCCAGCGCAGTGTGCGCAGCTACCAGTGTACCAAAAACAAAATTATCTCCTCCTTCAACGACTACTGCTTGCTGATCTTGGATTTGTGTCGTGAAGTAGGCTGCAAGATCCATGTTACTGACAGCCTCCTGCTGGATTATTTGCAGCGTCATCAGGTTTTGTGTGGTGGTTTCAGCATCCACTGCGGCGCGTTCAGCTTGGCGCTGGCTGCGGGGCAAACTCTGCACCCGGCGGTTGTAATTTTCCTGTGCAGCCACGCGAGGCGCAGAGGCAGCCTCTAACGGAGCATCCACCGTCGCCGCATACACTGGGCTGCGTTCAAAAATCACCGCAAATGTCACAATGATTGCAAACAGGACCAGCAATGCCACAATCACAGTCACCAGTCTGGGGCCAGGATTAAAGGCGCGATCAGGGTTGTAACGGGCATAACTCCCCGCCATGTGGTATACCACCAGAACAACCGTACCGACCACACCTGCCGCGAAGAACGACGGCACCGCGTAAGCCAGCACGGTATTGATCTGAAAAGAATTAAACAGCAGATAAAGGGGGATAAGCGTTGCAGTAGACGGCAGCATGAGCAGCACAATAAACATCAGCATACCACTCTGCCGCCCAATAAACTTGAACCGTGAAAACGAATAGGCTGCGGAAGCGCCCAGGGTCACAGCAAACAAGGCCGTCCCCAGTGAGACAAACAGGCTGTTCATCAACATATCGCCAAAGTAAAGTGGCAGTACATTGGTGAATGGCTTCGCCAGCAAGTCGTAAAAGGCATCCAGTGTGGCATTGGCTGGGAAGAGATTGAGGTCTGTCGGACGAGAGACACCACGCGGGTCTACCGCCATTGAAACAATCCATAACACGGGAAAAATCACCAGTGCCAGCACAGCCAGCAAAAACAACTGCACGAGTATCTGGCGCAAAATGCTGTTGCGGCGTGTGGGTGCAGACCCTATGGTGTGGGTTTGTGCGCCTGTGCCGGGCAGGGAAACCGGCGCAGCACTGGCTGTGCCCTGATTTGCGGCCTGGTTAATGGATACCTCACGCATCATAAGCCTCCGTCGCACGTGTCACACGATTATTAATGAGCGTGATAACCAGCAGAATAAAAAATACGATCATGCTGAAAGCTGAAGCTGCACCATAAAGCTGTTCCTGCTGCACCAGCTTATAGGCTTGGGTAATCAGAAGTTCTGTCTGCCCACGCGGGCCACCGTTAGAGATAAAGTAAATAACATTAAACAGATTAAACGTCATAATCGTGCCGAGCATAATGGCCGGCACCATTGCAGGGCGGATGAGTGGTACTGTAATGCCCCAGAACTGATCCCATTTATTCGCCCCGTCTACATCCGCCGCCTCATACAGATCCAATGGAATACTCTGTAATGCACCCGTTGCCACCACCATCATGAACGGCCAGCCCAACCACCAACCGTTTGTAACCAACAATGCATAGAAGGCAAGCACAGGCGCGCCTGCGCGGTCAAAACTCTGTATCAGGATGGAGCTGGAAAGTGACCCTTGCAGCAGGTCAATCAACGTAAAAATAGCCGCCGCCGCCGCGAGGATAAAGAACCCACCACGCCAGACAACTCGATCAAAACTCATTTTTTTCGTCTTTGGGTCAGCAATGCCGTGGCTTATAAAATCGCGCAGCAGATAGAGCGCAATCAACCCACAACCGATAATAATGGCATAAGGCACAATTGGGCGCAGGTCGAGCGGTGGCACTTGGCTTCCCAGCCAGTCTGTATTGGTAGGTAGGTTAGTACCCAGGTTCTCGTTAAGCGATCTGGCAACAAGATTGGCACCGCCGCCTGTCAACTGCCACATATTATTCCAGATAAGGCCCGTGATGAGGACGGGCAGCCCCCACGGAATGACGAACATTGTGCGATAAAAGCGCCGCCCGATCACACCCTTACTGTTTAAGACCAGCGCAATGGAGACCCCCAGCACCACATGGAAAAATACATTGACTAAAGTCCACATGATATTAAAGCCCAGCAGTGGAAAAAAGCTGTAATTGGGGACATTGAGGCCATCGCCCAACACACGCTGGTAATTGCCCAGCCCCACAAATGGCGCATTAGCCGGGTTGGTCAGGTGTTCGGCTTTAAAGTCGAAAAACGAGAGATAAACTTGGTACGCCTGGGGATAAAATGTAATGACCAGCATCACCAGCAGCGCCGGAACAATAAACAACCAGGGGATACCGCTGACGCGCACTCCTTCCCTGAAACTTCCCCACAGAGTCACTTCCTCAACCGAGGCAGAGCGAGTTACCGAAGCCATACACTAAACTCCACTAAATAACGCTTCCATGTAATTTAAAGGCGAGGTCAACCTGCTGGTCAACCTCGCCCTCGTTACCATAAACCCATCATCACGAAAACCGAGCAGCAGCTCACTACATATCGGTGTGCATCGCGTCGATAGAAGCCTGAATAGTTTCATAGGCGCGGGCCGCCACCTCTGCCGGGTCTTCACCACCAGCACCCACTGCTGCGATCGCGTCACCCATCGGCCCCCAGAAGGCACTCAGTTCCTGGCGGTTGGGAAAGGGCGTACCCAGCGCAAACTGCTCAGCAAAGGTTTGCAGGTTGGGGCTGTCATCAATCGAGATATTCGGGTTCACCGGCAGCCAACCAGCTTCTTCCAGGCCAATCTGCTGGCCTTCTTCGCTGGTGAGGAAGGTCATGAACTCGATATAAGCATTTAGCTTGGCCTCGTCGCCGTCAATAATCGTGCTGGGGTAAATACCATCGGTCTGTGCGAACAGTGCCGGCACATTGTCATTATCCAGCACCGGCATAATGGCTACACCCAGGTCATCGCCAAGGTCACTCTCGTACTGCGCCAGATTCCAGATGCCATCGTAGACCATTGCCACTGTTGGGTTGCTCACGTCCTGGAAGCCCGGTACAGGGGAGTCACCGTTGGCCAGTACGCCACTGGACGGGTCTTGCGAGAGCTCGTACATATCCTTATGGAACTGGAGGTAAGCGACCATCGCATCGAAGCCCTCAGTACCTGGTGCAAAAGCCGCATTGCCATCCTCATCCATCAATTGCCCACCCAAGGCGAACAGGAAACCCGCACTGTGGAAGAAGCCGTTCTGGAAATTAATACCGCTAATTCCCTCGCTGGCGGCCAGATCACTCGAAATGTCCAGTACATCTTGCCAGCTTTCGGGCGCATCCAGCAGGAGGCTTCTGTTATAGAAGAAGGCCAGCGTTTTGGCGTTTACAGGAACACCATAAATACCGTCTTCAAAACTGTAGGTGCCCCAACCGCTCTCCGTCACTTGGTCACGCAGCTCATCGGTAATCGCGCCACTGATATCAAGTACCAGATTGGAGCGCGCCCATTCTCCGGTGCTGTCATTCGCCCAGAAGATCATGTCCGGGCCTTCACCTGAACCCGCCGCCGTGCGGAAGCTATCCTGAATAGTACCGCTGGGATTGAAAACCTGCTGCACCACCACACTATCAGACTGTGCATTGAAAGCATCAATTAACGCTAACAGGCCATCACCTTCCGCATCCTGTTTGGCATGCCACAGCACCAGCGTAGTGGTATCCTGTGCTACCACACCACCCACCATTACAGCCAGCAGCAGAGCCAATAAAGTCAACAGACTCCATCTTTTGAAATGCATATAATATATCCTTTCTTTCGTGTGTTTAATACACTATCATACTCAATAGCAACAACAATGACTGTATTTCAGCATGGTGATTATAACGCACTTAAACATTTAACCAACATGGATTCTGAGGTAACGTTAAGCAAGATTTGGGGAATCCGGGAAAACACAAACTTTCGATAAATTATAAAGTAAAACAAAATTTATCACATACAAGAGCAGATGAGTGAAAGAGTGGGGTTAATGAACACCGCCCATATATTTGTCACTGCGGCCATCCGCCCAGAAACGACGGGCAATGTGTGCGTTCAGTCCATCCACCCAATCCATAATACACATATACAAGCGTTCAGTCATCAGAATATCAGAGCGAAGCTGTTGAGCCGCCTCTAAGGATGTATCCAGCATTTTTCTCAGCAGAGCCTCGTCTTCCCCGGTCAGCAAAGGGTTATCCATTTGAAGCTGAGCAATCACCTGCTCAACCTGCAAGAGCTGGTTTCGGTCAGCACTACCGCTGGTCATCCCAAAATCCTGACTCAACGTTATCCACACCCGTTCCAGCACATCATAATGATATTCCCGCAGGGAGAGCAGACGCTGGTGTAAATCCTCAGCCACCTCACGCAGCAGTTCCAGACGTGGCGGCTCCTGCGAAATCTGCTCCTCGATAAACCCCTCCAATGAGGCTGGACTGCCCTCAGTCAGGCAGCGCTCGAACAAATCCATAGCCTCTAATCGTAGATAATTCAGTTCGGCCAGTGAAGCCAGTCCCATCACACCAAATTCATCCATCACTCTAATGACTCCTCCGCCGGGCACAACCGCCTCAAATAATCCCAGGTATAAATTCCGGTTTGGTGCCCATCATCCCACACAGGTTGAATAGCGTAATTTCCGATCATCTCTGCCCCCGTCATCTGGTAAGAACGCTTTGGAGTCAGCTTGAGCAGGTTGTCGGGTTCATAGGCCTGCCCCATGAACTGATGACCCCCTCGGCATTCGACACACGGGCAGGCCTCACGCAGGTGAGGAAGAGGATAATGGCACACCTGGTCATCCTGCCATGTGATTTCCAGATAACCATCCGTTTTGTTCAGCGTCAGTGTTTTAGGGCTTGCGGTGCTTTTCATATTCATCGGGTTTTATCGCTCACTTCTGGCTTTTGCCTGCGCAATCCAATCATCAGCACGGTCCACTGCCAGCCGGGGTAGTTTTGAAGCCAACTCATCCGGGTTTTGCTGTGCCAACTGCGCAAAGTTCATAATACCCATCGCGTTGAGCTGCTTCTCATACGCCGGGCCAATACCCTTAATCTCTGTCAGCGCATCTTTCTTTACCGCAGGCTTCGGCACACGAGGCGGTGTTTCGTAAAGCACCGACGCAGACTGACGACCCGCTTTGCTGGATAAAGTCTGACCGAGAAAAAATCCAATCAGGATACCTAACATAAAGTACAATAATCGCGACATCATTGTGTTACCACCTCCATATTGATACGTTTTATTTTAGCATATCTTTGCAGTTCACCTGTCAATGGAGTACGAGCATGACCTTGCATCTAAAGGGCGGTCTGCTAAAATCTCATGTTAGCGGTGTGCCCGCTTCTTTTTTTGATTGGGTAGGCCGCCGCCTAATACGCTCAGTTCGGAGATTTGTATGCGACGACTTTCGTTGATTATCCCGGCTCTGGTGATCGTCCTGCTTGGAGCATGCCAGGGGCCGCCTCCTACCCAGATCGTCATCGTCGTCACCGCTACGCCTAATGGCATCGCTGAACCTAATAACCACACCTCAGAAACCACAGAAGAGCCCGCCGAAACTGAAGAAGCTCTTCCCTCCCCCACCCGGCAGCAGAACGATCCTACCAGCACTCCGGCAGGGACACCCACAGCAACCCCTGTGATAAACCAGATTCAGGTGGCTGAGCAGGTTTTCCAAAATGGACGCATGTTCTGGATTCAGCCTACCCAGCAAATCTGGGTCATGGTGGTGACGGGTGAAGGCCAGGGTGAATGGGTAGTTTATGAAGATACCTATACTGATGGGGAAGCAGAGGTTGACCCTCAGCTTACTCCACCTGACGGCATGGAGCAGCCCCGGCGCGGCTTTGGTAAATTATGGCGCGAAAATCCCGACATGAAAGAAGCATTAGGCTGGGCCATTACCCCGGAGTTCGGTTATGTCACCCGGTATGAGTATTACTGTGACGAGCAAATTGTCGAAAACGAACAGACACGCTGCGAATTGGGATATCATGTCCTCACCAGTCTGTATGAAGAAGCCTTCCGCTTTAATGAAGTTGATAGCACCTGGCAGCTTAACTAAGCACACACATTAACCATTCAAAAGGGGGAAGCCGTGAACAACCTGCGCAGGTGGCGCATCGAAGCCGATATGCCCTTCTCGCTTCCCCTGGCAGCAGATGCCCGGTTGAGTCCCACCGATTACCAGGACGATCAGGTGTGGGAGCTGCGCTTGGGCAGCGCAGAAGCGCCTGCATTGGCCCTGCAAACCCGTTATGGGGGTCGTGTAGGTCTGGCAAGCCTGATTCCGTTGTGGTCACATGACGGGCGCACCATCTATGAAACTCAGGCTTATGCTATGCCCCCCCTCATCACTGGATTCGCTCCGGGTTATTTACGGGTGCAGGCTGCGCTGAACTCTCAGCTTGCGTTACAGGCGGAGTATTGGGTCATCGATTCCCATACAATCGGCGGGCGATTTACTCTTGCCAATGCCCATACCAACCCCACCAGTGTTCAGCTCGATCTGTTTGGCCATGTGGGGGCAGAGGGCAAAGAACAGCCACTCAGCATCATCCCGCTACAGAAAAACATGCACGCCCTACAGATGGGTAAAATCGCCAATATCAACCCGGTGGTAATGTTAGAAGGGGGCGCAGCCGACCTGGTGGACGATACTCCTGTCAGCCCAAAGTTGGGAGTGAAGCTGGAGATTGGCAGTCGGAAAAAAATTGTTGTACGCTGGGTACATGCTGGTCTTCCGACAGTACGCGACTCGCTGGCACAGGCACAGTTGTGGCTTGAGCAAAATTGGGATCACTTTTTTAAGCAAATTGACTATGCCGCACAGTTCATCCCACGCATTGAAACGGACGACGAAATGCTTGATCTGGCGCTGGCAAGCGCTTACCAGCAGCTCGCGCTCAGTTTCCTCAGGCCCACCACAAGTCTGCCTCATGCCTCGATAGTAGGTCTACGCAAACCTTATACTGGCTTTAGCCGGCAAAGAGATGGCAGCCATCCCTGGCGCGAGTGGAGTGGGCAATCCCCCATCAACGCCTATCTCGCAGGGCTAGCATTAGCCTCGATAGACCCGTCACTGGCGCAGGGTTTGGTACGGAATTATTTAGCAGTACAGCAGCCCGATGGTGCCATAGACTGGAAACCTGGCTTGGGAGGGCAGCGACAGGGGGTGCTGTGTCTGCCTGTGCTGGCAAGGCTGGCGTGGGGTATCTTCCAGTACACCGAAGATGATCAATTTATTAAAGAGGTTTTCCCCGGCCTGTTAAAGTTCTTCAACCGCTGGCTGGCCGAAGACAGCGATCATGATGGCCTGCCACAGTGGCAAAGCGAGAACCAGACAGGTTATGTCTTTATGCCATCTTTTGCACTAGGGCAGGCGTGGGGGCAAAATCTCGACATCCGCACCGTCGAAACGCCGGACTTGCTGGCCTATCTGTTGTCAGAAGCCATCAGTTTACAGGCTATTGCCCATTATCTGCACGATTCAGGGGCAGAGCAGACGCTTCTACAACAGATCAAAGCCTTGCAAAATGGGCTGGAAACGCTGTGGAATGGTGAGCGTTATACTTACCGTGACCGTGACACCCATCAGACTACACCCGGCAATCAGCTTCTGCGCGAGGGGCGTGGCGATGAAGAACACATCCTTGCTCTGCCCCTTTCTCCGGCCAGCCGCATCATTGTGCGCATCGAGGGGGGGGTTGACCATACACCACGCTTCACACTGCGTATAGAAGGGCTGGGTATGGACGGTCAGGCACTGGCTGAAATAGTGGATGCGAAAGCCTTCCTCTGGCAGCATCGGCGTGGAGCCTACACCACACAGCGCGTTTTTTCACAGGTGGATCGGGTGCGCTGCGAGGGCCTCAGCAGAGTCTATCATCTGTCACTCTACACTCCTGACCTGACCCGGCTCGACATCAACACGCTGCTGCCATTATGGTCTGTCGTACTGCCCTCAGAACATGCCGAGGCATTGAAAAACCTGCTGATCAATCCCGATCATTTCTGGCGACCCAATGGTGTAAGCATGTGTTCGGCGCAGGATGCACATTTCGACCCGGCTAACGCCAATGGCAGCGGCGGTGTATGGCCGTTCTGGCTCACTTTAATCGGCGAAGGCTTGATCGAGACTGGGCATCCTGATATTGCGGCGGAACTGCTGCGACGTTTGCTGCCCGTGCAGATCAGCGTTCTGCGCCAGCAGCACGATTTTGCCGAGTTTTACCACAGCGAGCAACCTGTCGGCTTAGGTGAGAAAGGCCAGCTTGCCGGGGTTGCACCACTGCATCTATTCCTGCGGGTTATCGGAGTACGCATTATTCACGCTGGGAAGGTATGGACAGGTGGCGCGCACCCCTGGGATACCCCCATCACGATCCGGCAGCATGGTGTGACAGTTAACCGCAGTACGGAGAGAACTACCATACAGTTTGCTTCCGGCCATCAGGTGACTTTACCTTCTGGGGCAGCATGGCAGGCTGTGACAGACCCCAACACACAACCATTGAAACCGCCGCAGCCCCACAAACCAAAATCCATTTCCCGAAAATCGAAATCTTCATCCGGCAAACCCCGTGATACACTGGAATAACTCATAGCAGTCTTCCATCCTGTCAGGCACGACACCAGGGAAGCTCGGACATGCCAGATGATAAACAGTTTTATGATTTCATCTTTCGCAATATGGCCGATGGCGTTCTCATTTCTGACACCCAGAACATCATCCGCCAGATCAACCCGGCGGCAACAGCGATGCTGGCGATGACCGTTGAAGACGTGCTGGGCAAGACTCCCCAGGAAGCCTTTTACCAGAATGCCGCCCTGTTAAATCTCTTCAAGCGTGGCGGTGAGCAAATTCTCGATGTGCGGCTGCCCAAACGACGACTGGCGGTGGGACTGGCGACCAGCTTCAAAGACGGCGCGCGGCTGATTATGTTGCAAGACGTGACCGAGCAGCGCGAACTGGAATCGCGGCGTGAAGCCCTGATTAAAGCGCTAGCGCACGATCTGCGTAATCCCATCAGCGCAATTGGTGGTTTTGCCGAATTAGTCGGCAAAACTGGCCCTTTAAACGAACAGCAGCAGCGTTTTCTCAGTCGGGTGCAGCAGACCGCCACTAAAGTCCACGATCTGGCTGAGCGGCTGGTAGACTTGGCCTGGATCGAAGCTGGAATGCCTCTGGCGCATGTGCCCATTGACCTCACCAAGTCAATGCACCACGTGGTCGGACAGCTCAAGCAGATGGCTCACGAGCGGCGTATCACGATTGCAGTCTCAGTACAGTCACCTATGCCCCCTGTGGTAGGTGACCCGAAACGTCTGGAAATGGCAATCTACAACCTGCTGCACAACGCGATTCTCTACTCCTACCCTGAGCAAACCGTTGCCATTCATGCCTGGGGTGATACACATGAAGCGTATTGCAGTGTCGCAGACCGAGGAATCGGTATTTCGGATACAGAAATTGAAATGGTCTTTGACCGCCTTTACCGCTCACGCGATGAACAGGTACGCGATCTCCCCGGCGGCGGATTAGGTCTGACCATCGCCCAAACGATCATTAAAAGACATGGTGGCGATATATGGGCTTCCAGTAACCTGGGTGAAGGCAGCACCTTTACTTTTGTCCTGCCGACAATGAACAGGCGGTAACCGACAATGCGCAAGGTGACGATCAGGCTTCCGGCAGTCATCACTGATTTGGGCGCAGGAGTTGGGACGCTGGGGTTGGCTGTTGGATTGTATACCACCATCGAGATCGCTGAACGGCGCGATCATCAACTTATTGTAGAGACCGAAGGCGAGGGCGCAGGGCATTACAGCACGGGCTTACGTCATCCGGTGGTGCTGGCGATGATGCGCGTGTTCCAGAAACTGGAACGTGCGCCGTTGGGTTTTACTGTGCGTCTAACCAATGACATCCCACTCGAAGGTGGACTGGGCGCAGAGGCTGCGTTTCTGGTTGGTGGGTTGATCGGCGCGAATAATTTATTGGGCAGCCCTTTCACGCGCACGGAACTCTTACAGTTGGCGGCACAGATCAGCCGGAGGCCGGATAGTATAACCGCTACTCTGCTCGGCGGGTTAACAACGGGGATACTGGAAGGCGAAACCCTGATTTATCGAACCTTAACAGTAAAATCCATTAAGCTGGTGATAATCGTACCAGATATTGAAGCCTATACGGATGCTGTGCGAGCCACCATTCCACAGCGGGTACTGTATGAAGATGCGGCACACAATTTACAGCGCCTGCCGTTGTTGATTGAGGGCCTACGAAGCGGTGATCTTCAACTCATCCAGCGTGGCTTGGCCGACAAACTACAAGCCCAATATCTTATCCCACGCCTGACAGGTTATGCCCATGTGGTGGAAGTGGCGCGCCGGGCCGGGGCGGTAGCAGTGGGTATCTGCGGTAGTGGACCGGCACTGGTTGCTTTTACCGAAGCACATCATGATGCTCTTGCACAGGTGCTGGTCACAGCCTTTGAGAATACAGGAGTGGATGCTCGTGCCTGGGTCGTATCAGTGGATACGCAGGGTGTGGTCATCAGCGCGGTACAGTCTGGCTAGTCCAGACATTACAACCTTCCCCAAGAGTTTTGCGTAATGGATGCTATGGTTGGCGTTTTATCGTAGCAGAAAGTATCCCATGTTTGGACGTAGACAGGCCCGGCGTGACCTGATTTCAGACCCTGAGGCAGAAGTACCAGAAGGGCCTGTCAATTGGCGGCGCTTGATCGGCTATCTTTCCCCTTACAAAGCACGTTTAGCTGTTGCGCTGCTGGCACTGGTCGTCAGCGCGGCGCTCAGCCTGGTTTTCCCAGCCGTTATCAGCACTGTCGTCGATTCGGTACTGGTAAATAATGACGTGAACCTTCTTACACAGATTACAGTTGCGCTGCTGGTGGTGTTTCTGGTGCGTTCACTCTCGACCTTTCTGGAAAACTATAACCTGAACTATATTGGTGAAAAAATCGTAGTAGATTTGCGCCGCCAGCTTTACAGCCACATCACCGGGCTGTCGCTGGGCTTCTTTGCCAACCGACGGGTAGGTGAACTTGTTTCGCGTCTGTCCAGCGACGTAACCGTCATGCGTGGTGTCCTCACTAACAATGTCAGTACGCTGCTGCAACAAACGCTGATTATGCTCGGCTCAATTGGCATTATGCTGGTGCTGAACTGGCGGCTCACACTGTTTATCCTGCTGCTTACACCTGTGATCGTGCTGCTGGGCGCAGTATTCGGCATTTTCCTGCGACGCATCAGCACCCAGATTCAGGATGAACTGGCGGGTGCAACCACTATTGTGGACGAGGTGTTTCAGAATATCCGCGAAGTAAAAAGTTTCGTCCGCGAGGATTACGAAATCCGGCGCTATGATGGTGCTATTGCTAATGCGTTCCGTGCGTCCATCAGGCTGCTGCGTATTCGTTCTGTGTTTGGGCCGTTGGTTGGGTTTCTGGCTTTTGGCGGCCTGTCACTGATTTTGTGGTTTGGTGGTCTTGAAGTGCTGGAAGGTCGTCTTACAGGGGGTGAGTTAATCGCCTTTCTCATTTATGGACTGTCGGTCGCAGGCAGTTTCGCCGCGCTGGTCGGGCTTTATACACAATTTCAGGAAGCCATCGGCGCGACCAAACGTGTCTTTCAACTGCTGGATACCCCAGCAGATGTGCAGGACAAACCCGCTGCAAGGACGCTGAAACAGGTAGGGGGGCGCATCAACTTCGAAAATGTCAGCTTCAGCTATGAGGCACGACATGAAGTGCTGCACAACGTCAATCTGGACATTGCACCTGGCGAGATTATCGCGCTGGTCGGCCCCAGTGGGGCGGGTAAAAGCACGATATTCAACCTTATCCCACGTTTCTACGATGCCAGCAGCGGAGCGGTTATGGTGGATGGCCTGGATGTCCGCGATGTGACGCAGGTCAGTCTACGCGCTCAGGTCGGCATTGTGCCGCAGGAAACACTTCTGTTCGGTGGCAGCATCCGTGAAAACATCCGCTACGGGCGGCTGGAAGCCACGGATGAAGAACTCGTCGCCGCTGCTAAAGCTGCCAACGCGCATGACTTCATCATGGAACTGCCCGACCAGTACAAAACTATCGTTGGAGAACGCGGCATCCGGCTGAGTGGGGGACAGCGCCAGCGTGTTGCCATTGCCCGTGCCATCCTCAAAGATCCGCGTATCCTGCTGCTGGATGAAGCGACCTCCAGCCTGGATAACGAGAGCGAACACCTGGTACAGGAAGCGCTTGGCCGCCTGATGCAAAATCGCACGACGGTGATTATCGCCCACCGCCTGAGTACGATCAGAATAGCGCATCGCATCGCGGTGCTGGATAAAGGCCATCTGATCGAACTCGGCACACATGACGAACTGCTGGCACACAATGGTCTTTATGCCCGCCTGTACCATATGCAGTTCCGGGAGGACTGGCTGGAAGTGGCGGGCAGAGATTAGATTCACAATGATCGCAGGGGCAGGTCTGAACCCACCCCCGCACAAATATTATTCGTCTTCAACAATTTCCACACGTTTCCGTTTGCGCTTGCTCGGTGGCTGTTGGCGTAGTGAATAGCCGAATAGCACACCCAGCATGGCCAGAGCCGTCATCAGTAGCCAGTTCAAATCTGGTGGCGGCACAGGTATAAACTGGCTGGTCTGTGTGACAGCAGGCGTAGGGGAGGCGATTGGGCGCACCTGCGCCTCAATACCGCTGCTGATGTCCACAGGCCGACTGAGCGCGGCTATTTCATCTTCGATCAGCCG
>JBGSXK010000728.1:0-2779 GCA_041751455.1 Anaerolineae bacterium | reverse complement strand
ATACGGGTCATGGTTGCCCCGTCCAGGATTGCCGCTACTTCCGGGCAGCCCGCAATCTCCCGCAGATACAGGTCTTCCGGGCGGCCTTTATACAGCCGCAGCGTTTCACGATTTGTCACCAGCCCAATGCTAAGCGCCGTCGGGCTGGCCGGAATGCACCAGAACCACCCGCTGGGGCTGGTGGCGATAAAGATGCGTGTGAAACTGGGCTGTCCCATCCATTCTTCGCGCCATTGATAACCTGTCCAGTAACCGAAGAGGGCATAATTGTTCATCCGGTCATGATAGTCGCGGGTCTTTAAATCGCGCCCGATGAGTGCATCCTGCCCAGTGCAGTCCATCAACCAGTGACAGCGGGCACTGTGCCTCCCCTGCACATCGCTGTATTCGACACCTGTCACACGTGCCTGGCTTTTCTCACCATTCTCACGCAGGACTTTACGCACCTGCGCTCCCTCGCGCACTTCCACGCCCATCTCCGCCGTATGGAGCAAAAGCTGGTGGTCATATTCCCCGCGCCGCACCTGCCAGCCTTTGGTGAACATCTCCGGCAGCGGCTTGCCCTGCTCGATAAGTGGCTTTAGCAGACGGTCAAAATCAAACCCCCAGGGCTGGCGGTTGCGCCCCCAGACATATGTCGCGCCGGATTTTTCGATAAAGCCATAATTGTTGATGCGATCATACGCGCCCATATCACGCAGCACCGGGCTTGCGCCCGCCAGCAGCGACTCGCCCACATGATGCCGGGGAAAGTGGGCTTTTTCCAGCAGCAGCACCCGCAGATGCGGCGCGTACTTCTTCAGGATACTGCCCACCGTGCTGCCTGCTGGGCCGCCACCCACAATGATGACATCATAATCACTCATATGGCGATGGCTTTCTCGCTTTCTACATCGAAGAACAGCAGGCGTTCTGTATCAATGCTCACGCGCAGGGACTCACCTACGTTCAGGCTTTCGTTCTCCGTATCTTGCAGCGCGGCACTGAGCGAGGTGCGACTGCCCACTTTCATACCCACAATCGTCTCCCCCAGCAGCGGCTCTACATACTCCACCGCGCCTGAAACAAGGCTATCCTCATCAACATCAGACTCCGGCACAGTGAGCGCGTCCGGGCGCAGACCAAGGATAATCTTACGCATATCATAATGGTTGAGCGGATGATGCCAGGCTTGCGGCAGCTTGAGTGCGATACCATCACCGTAGAAATAATATTCCTGATTTTCCGTGGCAATCGTGCCTTCCACCAGATTAATGGGCGGAGACCCGACGAACATGGCGATAAACAGATTGGCGGGCTGGTGCAGCAGAGCTTCCGCTGTGCCCACCTGCTGCAATTTACCCTTTGCCAGCACCGCAATACGATCTCCCATCGCAAAAGCCTCGGATTGATCGTGCGTCACATAAACACTGGGCTTATGCTTCTCTTTATGCACGGTCATGATGTCACGGCGGGCTTTGTGACGCAGCTTGGGGTCCAGGTTGGAAAGCGGCTCATCATAGAGATAGGCATCTGCATCTTTGACCATCGCCCGCGCCAGCGCGACCCGCTGCTGCTCACCCCCGGAAAGATCGACAATCCCGCTTTTGAGATGCGCGGTCAGGCCGAGCTTCTCCGCCGCCGGGGGGATGCGCCGCGCGATCTCGGCTCTGGGTACACCCCGCGCTTCCAGCCCATAAGCAATGTTCTGGTAGACATTCATATTGGGGTAGAGGCCGTAATCCTGGAAGACCATGCCCAAGTTTCGCTCACGTGGGGGCAGACGGGTAATATCGCGCTTATTGACCTGAATACTGCCCGAATCGGGTGTTTCCAGCCCACAGATCAAGCGCAGCAGCGTACTTTTGCCACTGCCAGACGGCCCCAGTAAAACGAAAAATTCGCCTTCATTGACCGCAAAACTCACGCCATCCACGACCAGGTTATCTCCCAGCCGCTTCACCAGATTATTGACTTCCAGTTGTCCCACGTTTTAATCCTCATGATCTGATTGAAAGGTACCCAGCATTTGTGTCTGTAGCAGAGCCACCATCACCGGCACAGCTAGGAAAAAGCCGCCAATCGACACAATGCCGAGCAGCAGCGCCAGGATCACCACGCCGGAAAGCATCAGCGTTTGCACAGGACAGCGCCAGGTCAGCCTGGCCGCGGCTTTGAGCAGCCTGAAAGCGGAAGTGTAACGCTGGGGCGCGGCGGCCAGCAGTACCCCCCAGTAATGGGCACAGAGCAGCATTAGCAGTAAACCCAGTTGCAGCAGTGTACTGATCGCGACCAGCCCATAAGTATCGGCCAGCCGCACGCCCAGCAGCAGCAACCCCAACAGCCCGTATAACGGCAGCAAACGGAACAAGCCCGGCAGCGCCAGCGTACGTACTAAATCGCGGGTGGCATCAGGATTGATATGCTCTTCGTCACAGGCCAGCCGCGCCAGCCCATACAATACGGCAGTGGCCGGGGGCAGTGCCAGCATGGTGTACACTATCAGGATTACGCGCAGAAAATCGGGGAGTTCGTTGTAAAACAGACCCGCCATACCGGGTACGAGTTGCAGCGCCCAGAGCAGATTGACCACAATCAGGCGTTCTAACTGTGAGGCGAAGATCGCAAACGCTGACCACAGCGGGCCACGCTCGACCTCGGTTTTAATACCTGTATCGTCCAAAAAAGGCATTTTAAATTGTTCCCGAATTATTAACGTATTAATTTCCTGGGAAATTGTTTGAATCTGAGCTGGTTCATGGTAGGGCGGGTTTAAAGCCCGCCCGTAAGTCATAAAATA
>JBGSXK010000727.1:0-7287 GCA_041751455.1 Anaerolineae bacterium | reverse complement strand
GACTTCTGAAGCACTGGCACAGGAGATTGCCCAACTGGCAGGTCAGGAATACCTGTACTTTTATGATGCCATTTCCCCAATCGTGACTCATGAGAGCATTGACATGGCCGTGGCCTTCCAGGCCAGTCGTTATGATCGAGGCGATCAAGATGCTGGTGATTACATTAACTGTCCGATGAATAAAGAAGAATATGATCGTTTTATCACAGCATTGCTCAATGCAGAAAAAGCCACCCTGCGGGATTTCGAACGGGAAGACCCACATTTTTTCGAGGGATGCCTGCCCATTGAACAACTGGCGGAACGCGGGCATGATACTCTCGCCTATGGGCCGATGCGTCCTATAGGTCTGCGTGATCCTCGTACCGGGAAACGGCCTCATGCCGTTGTCCAACTTCGGAGGGATAATCTTGCAGGCAGCCTTTATAATATTGTCGGCTTCCAGACCAATATCCGCTGGGGGCAGCAAGAGGCTATTTTGCGTCTTATCCCCGGCCTTCAAAACGCAGAATTTGTGCGGATGGGGCAAATGCACCGCAATACCTTCATCAACTCCCCTACTCTGCTGCACCCAACGATGCAGTTTCGCGGCCGCACTGATTTATTCTTTGCCGGGCAAATTACAGGGATTGAAGGGTATGTTGGCAATATTGCTACAGGGCTGCTGGCCGCAGTGAATCTGACACGTGGTTTAAATCACACATCGCCGTGGATACTGCCTCGCACCACTATGTTAGGGGCGCTTTGTCATTACGTGACCCATGCAGAGCCAAAAGATTTCCAACCTATGAAGGCGAACTTTGGTATTTTGCCAGAGCTGGACGAACCTGTAAAAAATAAGCGTGATCGTTATCAGGCGTACTCTGCTCGTGCACTGGCCGACCTTAATGCCACTCTGCTCAACATACCCGAAATAGTTCTAAATCCAATTTCGCAAGAGTTATAGTATCATTAAGATGTATTAAAGGCATATTGCGCTGAGAGATAAGCAGCATGACGGGATTAGCACACTGGCTTGAAAGTCATCTGGATGTCTTAATCCAGGCGACAGTGGAAGCACTTTCGCAAGACGCAGGGCAAAAAGCACAGGTTACAGAAACAGTTGCCGCATTTTTTGAAAGCCTGGAAAATGCAGTCAATGTGCAGGATCTGGCTCCCCTGTATGAACGACTGCATGATTGGGTGGCCGGGCGAAGTGTGCCTATTGACGATGATCTGGCCGGTTTGGTGCCGGTTCTGATTTTGATTGAAGAAGTCAGTTCAGAGCAGATACGCCTCCTATGCCCAGCGGAACAGGCGGTAGAGCTTTTGATTGAAATGGATGCCATCTTCAATCAGGCGATCAGCTATCTTTCCCGTATGGAAACCAATGCCCTGCTGATGGATATGCGCCTGGAACTGGCGAAGGCTATGGCGCAGCTTGAGCGACTGGATAAAAGCAAATCGGACTTTGTGGCTGTAGCAGCGCATGAGTTGCGCACCCCAATCACGCTGATTGAGGGTTACGCCAACATGCTGCGTGGTACGGACACACCTTATAAAGACGATCCTGTACTCGCGCCGCTCCTTGATGGTATGGAAAGCGGTGTCAAGCGCCTGCGTGAAATTATCCGTGATATGCTGGATGTTTCACTGATTACACTGGATATGATCGAACTCCATCTACAAATAACCTGGCTACCACAGTTGATTGATGCGGTAGAACGCAGTATGATGTCACACCTTAAAGAGCGTAATCTGGAACTCGTGATCGAGCGCGACACAATTCCACGCAGGCCTACCTATGCCGACCCAGAGCGCCTGCTTCAGGTGCTGCAAAAGATCGTTTACAATGCAATCAAATATACGCCTGATGGTGGGCGTGTGATTGTCACTGCACGTGAACTTACAGGCTTTACCGATATCATGGTGATTGATAATGGAATCGGTATTTCGGCCAATGATCTTCCACATATCTTTAATATGTTTTCATCGTTGGGTGATGCTTCATTACATTCCAGCGGAAAAACAAAATTTCGTGGTGGCGGCCCTGGCCTGGGATTATATATCTCTAAAGGTGTTATCGAAGCGCATGGCGGCAATATATGGGCAGAAAGTCCAGGCTTTGACGATGTATTATGCCCCGGCAGCACCTTCCATGTGATGATTCCCATGCGTAGTGCGTCTTCCAGTGATACTATTAATTCAACTATTTTTAACAATCAGAATAAAGAGGCCTAGTGTTCGCTCCCGCCAATCGTTTAAAAAATTTACCCCCTTATGCCTTCGCGGTGATCGGCCAGCGTATTCGCCAGATGACCCAGGAGGGTATCGATGTGATCCGGCTGGATATTGGCAGCCCTGACCAGCCGCCGCCGCCTGCCGTGATCGAATCTCTGACACACTCTGCCAACCAACCCGGTAACCACGGCTATTCAGGTTATCAGGGCACACCCGCGTTCCGACGTGCCATTGCACGGTATTATGAGCGACGTTTCGAGGTTATACTGGATGTTGAAAAAGAGGTGCTGCCGCTTGTTGGCTCAAAAGAAGGTATTGTAAATCTTGGCCTTGCCCTGCTCAACGAGGGTGATATTGTACTCGTGCCCGACATCGGGTATCCCTCCTATTCAATGGGGGCACGTCTGGCCGACGCTGAGGTATACTGGCTGCCTCTCCGCGAGGAAAGCGGGTATTTGCCAGATTTGAGTATTATCCCTGCCGACATCGCCTCGCGTGCCAAAATTCTGTGGATCAATTACCCTAATAATCCCACTGGCGCAGTCGCCGAACTTAGTCATTATCAGGAAATGGTAAATTTCTGCCGCGCGAATCATATTTTGCTGGCTTCGGATAACCCTTACGTCGAAGTGACTTTCGATGGATACCGGGCTGACAGCGTATTGCAAGCGGAAAACGCGAAAGACATTGCAGTCGAGTTTATGTCATTTTCCAAATCCTATAACATGGGCGGCTGGCGCTTAGGAGCTGCGGTAGGCAATGCGGAAGTTTTGAAAATGTTACTTCAGGTGAAAAGCAATGTAGACAGCGGTCATTTTTTGGCAGTCTATGATGCTGGAATCACGGCACTGGAGTACACCACACCGGAATGGGAATACACACGCAATCTCATTTACCAGAAAAGGCGTAATCGCGTCCTGGAAGTACTACCCTCAATTGGTTTACACGCACGTAAATCACAAGGCTCGATTTATGTATGGGCACGGGTGGAAAAAGGTGATGGTATGGACTACGCAAATGCTGCCCTGGACGAAGCGCATGTCTCCATCGCGCCGGGTGGTATCTATGGTCCTGGTGGTGAGGATTATGTCCGTATTAGCTTGGGCGTACTTGACGACCATCTGCAAACTGCCCTGGAACGTTTACAAGTATGGTATGCTAAGTGTTCTTAACTAACACAACGAGTTTATATGTCTAATCATCAGATTATTAATTACGATCCGGAAAATGCCTTTTTGATCGGCGCGAATTTAAAGGGCAGTATGCCGCTGCTGCCTATCGAAGATTCGCTCGATGAGCTGGCGCTCCTTGCGCGTACCGCTGGCATGGAAGTGGTTGGGCGCGCCTGGCAAAATGTGCAGCATATTGAACCTGCAACCTTCATCGGCTCTGGAAAAATCGAGGAAATCAAATTAGAAGTGGAAGAATCCGGAGCACAGGTCATCATCTTTGATGATGAACTCTCGCCACGTCACCAGCGTGAACTGGAGAAACGATTTGGTGAAAAATACAAGCTGCTGGATCGATCAGCCCTGATTTTGGATATTTTCGCACAGCATGCACAGACGCGTGAAGGTGCGCTTCAGGTCGAACTGGCGCAATATGAATACCGCCTGCCCCGCCTTACCCGACAGTGGACCCATCTGGCACGGCAGGCCGGTGGTGGCGCAACACAGGGCGGCAGCGGGGGTGTAGGCCTGCGTGGGCCGGGTGAAACCCAGCTTGAAGTAGACCGGCGTGAGATCAGCCGCAAAATCACCAAATTAAAAAGTGACCTGGAAGATGTCCGCGCACATAGGGGGCGTTACCGTGCCAAACGTACTCGTGTACAAATTCCGGTAGTCTCGCTGGTAGGATACACTAACGCCGGGAAATCAACACTTTTCCGTGCCCTTACAGGCTCTGATGTCTACATCGCTGACCAACTATTTGCCACCCTTGATCCTACCACGCGGCGTATTGAGCTTCCTTCTGGCAGGCATGTCCTGCTCACAGATACGGTAGGCTTTATTCAGAAGCTACCTACTACTCTGATCGCAGCTTTCCGTGCGACCTTGGAAGAAGTCGTTGAGGCGGATGTCATTTTGCACATGGTAGATGCGTCACACCATAACGTGTTGCAGCATATTGAGGCTGTCGAAGATACCCTGGCAGAATTGGAAGTTCCCGATGTGCCACGTATTCTCGTCTGGAACAAACTGGATGCGATGGGAGACAAAGTACTGCCCGTTTACGGGGACGATGAGGAGTACCTGGCTGAAGTCCCAATCTCTGCCCTTACAGGCCATGGACTTGATGAACTGCTTGCATTGATTGAGAAAGCCGTGGATTTGGCCGCACGTCATGTGCGTCTGCTGTTACCCTATGATCGTGGTGATCTGATCTCTTCGCTGCATGATGCGTCTACTGTAGAAAACCAGGAACATACTGAAAATGGGGTTATTATCACCACACAACTTTCCCCTGCCCTTTACGAGCAATACAAGCAATATGAGATTTGAGGCCACCTGTGTTCAAGCGCATAGATCAATCCCCTGCATTGGCCAGATTTCTTGAATTCATTTCTTCGACAGTGGCAAAACAACGAGGTTTGCCAGTACTCATAGGTATCCTCTTCATCATCATCAGTTTTGCACTCCAGTCTGTAGAAATACTTTCGCCGTCACCGCTGTTGGAGTGGATCGGTGTGGCTTTCCTGCATGTGGGCCTGATTATCGCGTTAATTGGGCTGCTGGTTTCTGAGGCATTGGGTAAATAAGCGGGTCAGCAGTTCTTGATGCAGATTGAATATCGTCTCCTCAAGCAAATCAACGAGTTTGAACAAGCGCTTGACCTGGAAATCAGCATCTGGGATTTAGCACCCAGAGATGCCGTTCCGGTCAACCTGTTCCACGCACTGGTGTATAACGGCAGTGTCCTTATCGGTGCTTTCGCGGATAGAAAGCTGGTCGGCATCAGTTTCGCCTTCCCTGCCCAATATCCTCGCGCGCTGTGGTCACATATGACAGGGGTACATCCCGATTTTCAGTCACTCGGTATTGGCTTCGGCTTGAAGCAGCAGCAGCGTGATTGGGCACTAAAGAATGGCTACCGCTCTATCCACTGGACGTTTGACCCGCTGCGATGTGGCAACGCTAACTTTAATATTCGCAGGCTGGGGGCAACAGCCAATATCTACCATGTGAATTATTATGGTCAGATGAGCGATGGTATCAACGCAGGGCTGCCATCCGATCGATTAGAAGTGACATGGAAACTAACCAGGTCACAGAATACAACCCGCCATACCGAAGTGTCCCTGCCCTCCCAGGAGCAATTTCTGCTTTACAGTAAGGTTAACCTGCCGCACCAGAGTGACACACGGCCCTCTTTGCCAGAGCATTATGTGGAAATTCCCTTACATCTGGCAGAATTAAAACAAAAAAACTTGAAGTGTGCGCTGGAATGGCAAAGTGCTGTGCGTGACAGTTTACAATACGCCTTTGCACAAGGTTACTCTGTGACGGATTTTGTGGTCACTATTGACCGCTGCTGGTATGTACTGAGCGGCCCGGAATACTGGTTTATGTATGTCGTGAAATGCAGCGATGGTTCACTTTACACAGGCATTACCAATCATATCGAACGCCGCATTCAAAAACATAACCGGGGTAAAGGCGCAGCTTATACCGCTTCACGCCGACCTGTAGAACTGCTTGGGGCATGGCGCTTTGCCAATCACGCACGCGCGCTTAAGGCCGAGGCAGCTTTTAAGCAACAGACGCGAAAAGTCAAGCTGGCGCATCTTGAGGATGCGACCGACTATCGGGATGGTCACTTTGTTAAAAATTATTAAGGGATTCGACTAAATTTTAGCATGTCGTTACGCTTGTGGCGTATAGGTTGGTCAGGTACAATCCCCGTCAGATGAAGGTGCTTTAAAGTCCTTAACCCCCATAAGGAGAAAAGTCTATGTCTCGAAGTAAAGTGTTGTTTATTTTTACATTGTCTCTGCTCTTTGTGCTGGTTCTCCCTTTTGCTGCCGCGCAGGATGTCGAACTACCCGACCTGGGAGGCCGAACGATCACGGTGGCAGTGGAGAATGCGTATACGCCCTTCAACTTCGTGGATCCGGAGACCGGGGAAGCGATGGGTTGGGACTACGATGCCCTGGAGGAAATCTGCCGCCGTCTCAACTGTGTACCGGAGTTCGTTGAGACCGCCTGGGATGGTATGATCCTGGCCATCTCCAACGGTGAGTATGATATGGCCGCCGACGGCATCACCATCAACGCCGAGCGGGCTCAGATTGTGGATTTCTCCGACGGCTATGTCGCCCTCCAACAGGTGCTGCTGGCACAGGTCGGTGAAGACCGCTTTAGCAATGCTGAGGAACTGGTGGCCGATGAGTCGCTGGTGGTCGGGGTACAACCAGGCACGACCAACTACTTTGTGGCACTGGAACTGGTGGGTGAAGAGCGTCTGATCAGCTACGACACCTTCCCAATTGCGGTGCAAGCCCTGATCGCAGGGGATGTCGATGCAGTCGTGATGGACGATGTGGCCGGACAGGGTTATGTGGGTGTGAACGCTGACCGGGTGCAGTTGGTGGGTGAATCACTGACAGCCTCAGAGGAACTGGGGTTCATCTTCCCGCAAGGCTCAGAACTGGTGGAGGCGGTCAATCTGGCGTTGGAGAGCATGCGTCAGGATGGCACACTGGAAGCCATCAACAATCGCTGGTTCCTTGGTGTCGCTGAGGAATAAAATCTGCTGTTTGCGGGTAACTTGCAGGGGATGCGAGATGACGCATCCCCTGTTTATTCAGATGGGTAAAAGTGTGTTATGGAATTGTCATCAGAACCGGAACGTGCGGATAACCCTTTAAAGGATCAGCCTTTAAATGTAATGACACAGGTATCCCGCTCGCGGGTTATGCCGTGGGGCTTTCTCTACACCTTTCCCTGGTGGGCGTTGGCGCTCATATTGATCGCTATCTGGGTTACGATCAGTATTGCGGCCAGCGAGATTTACTATAATATCTTCTTGCAGCTCCAGGATGGCGTTGCGATGACGCTACGTGTGGCT
>JBGSXK010000726.1:0-3238 GCA_041751455.1 Anaerolineae bacterium | reverse complement strand
TAGCGGCCTGAAGGTCGCACAAAATCACCCCGAACTAGACGGGCTAAAGGCCAATACTGCCGAGGCGCTGGCAGTGCGTTACCAGGGCGCAAACCTGGGATCGTTAGAGCGCATCAAAGCCTATCGCGAGCTGTACCGCGCTTTTGGCGCGGACCCTGGCAAACGTAACCCCAGTGCGGAGGCGCTGCTGCGGCGCATCGTGCGGGATCGTGCGATGGGCACGATTAACACGTTGGTGGATGCCTATAACCTGACTTCGGCTGAGGCCATTATCCCGATGGCGGCCTATGACCTGGACCAGCTCCATCTGCCTGTCGAGCTGCACTTTGCGCAGGGTGGCGAACTGCTGTATCCCATTGGGGGGGGCGATGCAATCCCTGCCGAAGCAGGTGAACTCCTGTACAGCGACCAGGAACGTACGATTTGCCTGGACTTTAATTATCGTGATGCGGATTTCACCAAAGTCACGATGGAGACCCGCAATGTGCTGTTGTTTGTGGATGGCTGGGGCACTGTCACCGCAGATGAGGTACAGGACATGCTCGACCTGGCGGTAAGTCGCATCATCCGTTTCTGCGGGGGAGCGCTGCTATATTCGGCGGTCATTTACCGCGATATTCAACGCTAAGGTCACGTGAGGGTGGGAGTTGATCCCACCCTGGCAGGTTAAAGTGCCAGCCGCTGTGCCGCCATCGCCGCACCGACGATCCCCGCATCATTGAGCAACTGCGCGGGCACAACCTGGGCATTCACGCTGATTTCTTCCGAGAATTTCTCAAAACGCTTGCTTGCGCCGCCGCCAATGATGAACAGATCGGGCGAAAACAGAAATTCCAGATGCTGTAGATAAGCATTAACCCGCTCACCCCACTGTCGCCACTTCAGCTCTTTGTCCTGCCGGACTTTGTCCGAAGTCCATTTTTCGGCTTCTTTATTGCCCAGAAAAATATGGCCGAGTTCGGTATTTGGCCACAGAGCGCCATCGACAAAGCAGGCGCTGCCAATACCTGTGCCGAAGGTCAGCACCATGACTACCCCACCCTGCCCGTGCCCCGCGCCAAACTCCATCTCGGCGATCCCGGCAGCATCGGCATCATTAATCACCAGGAGCGGGCAGCCGGTTTTCTGACGCAGGAGCTGCTCTGCCTCCAGACCAATCCAGCCATCATCCACATTGGCGGCGCTCATTGTGCGACCATCCTTTATGATGGCCGGGAAAGTACAGCCGACTAATCCCTCCCACTGGAAAAATCTAACCAGTTCAGCTACCGTATCGCCCACAGCGTCCGGGGTGGCGGGCTGCGGGGTATCTATGCGGTGACGTTGTGCCAGCAGAACACCCTTCGTCACGTCCACAGGTGCGCCTTTGATGCCCGACCCGCCAATATCAATGCCCAGAATTTCCATGCAAAACCCTTTTCCTGAACAACCAAGATACCCAAAACACAAAGATTTTATTTTCTTTGTGACTTTGTGGTTTAAGAGCTTTTCTTTCTCTTAATGGTAACGCACATTGGCTGTTCTGGCATTAAAGTTCTATAGGCGAGGCGACGGGCACAGGGATGTCGGTCTCCTGCCTGATCGTGCGCGTGGCGATCAACTGGTAACAGACCAACATCAGTATTGACACGATGACCAGATACGGCCCGATGATTTCCAGCCCCCAGGAGGAAGCCATCACCCCAGCCAACCCAGGCATAATACCGATGCCAAAACTGGCGGCACTGACCTGAAAGCCAATGGCGTTATTGGCATGGCCTGCACCGAGGCGGTTGGGGGTGTCTGAGATCAGCAGCGGGAAGATAGGCGCGAGGGCGAAGCCCATAATGGCCAACCCGATAAAGCTCATGGTTTCGCTGCTGTTCTGCCACAGCAGCAGCGCCCCACCCACAATGAACAGCATACACAGGCGGATGGTGGGCACCAGGGAAACACGGTCTGCAATAAAGCCAAACAACAAGCGCCCGATGGTGAATGTTGCCCAGTAGATGCTGATCCATACGCCAGCGGTTTCGATATTTACCCCGCGTGCTTCGGTAAAGAGAGGATAGCCCCACTGTGGCGCGGCGACCTCTACCCCGGCATACAGGAAAAACAGCAGAATGCCAAACAAGATTAAGGGTTGGCGCAGGGAATAGAACAGTGTGTAGTCCTTAGTTTTCTGCTGATGCTGTTCCAGCGCTTCCGGTTTACTGCTGCGCCAATAATGTGCCGTAAACAACAGCGGCAGCGCCATCATAAGCATGAGCGCGGCAGTGATGCCATAACCCAACCGCCATGACCCTTCACGGCTGAGGATGGCTGTCATGATGATGGGGCCGATGACCGCGCCCAGCCCAAACGCCGCGTGCAGCCAGTTCATCAGGCGCGGGCTGTAATGCTGGGCAAAATAAACATTTAACCCTGCGTCAATCGTGCCTTTACCCAACGACGCACCAAAGGCGATCAGCAGCAACAATATCCATGAAGGCGTTAAGGCATAACCGATCAGCCCTACCCCTGCAATCACACAGCTTAAAAGCAGGGTTGGACGCACATCCAGACGGTTAATGACCTGACCATTAAAGAAACTGGCGATCAGATAACCACTGGTGGAAGCCAACGCCAGAATGCCAAAAGCATCTACCGATACGCCCAATGAGGCGCTCATCGAGGGCCAGCCGACGTTTAAGAGGCCTGTAGGAATGCCCAGCACGATAAAAATGGCGTAAGACAGGACCACGACAAGCAGCGACTTCTGTTCTTTGGTTTTGGTCAAGATGGACTCAGTTCATGTGACTTCGTGCGAATATCTGGTATTTTCGCAGAGCGATACGGCTTTGTCTATGTACCACGAAAGGCCACACGGCGCTAACATTCCGGCTGATTTACGTTAAAATTCACCTGACCCGTTCTCTGAGCGAGTCACCGATAATTGGAGCAGTATCAGGAGGGCGAAGAGGTAATGGCTAAAAAGCCGGTGATGTTAATGATCCTCGACGGTTGGGGTATTCGTGAGAAAGAATTCGGGAATGCGGTGATACAGGCGCACACACCGAATTACCACTCCTGGCTGAAGACACGGGAACGCGCAATTCTGGATGCCTCGGGCGAGGCGGTGGGTCTCGTCCCCGACCAGATGGGCAACTCAGAAGTGGGACACCTCAACCTGGGAGCCGGACGGATTGTTTACCAGGATATTTCGCGCATTGATGTGGCGATCAAGTCGAACACGCTTAAAGACAGCAAAGCGTTGATG
>JBGSXK010000725.1:0-3070 GCA_041751455.1 Anaerolineae bacterium | reverse complement strand
TCCTGCTTCCAGACCAAAGAACGGCCAGCCCTGAACGAAATAATATGGTACACCATCATAGACTGTAGTATGTACATGTATCTCGGTGGTACTGCTGCGCCGAGCAAAGGAGAACGAAAACAGATGGCTGAGGCTGTAGCGTTCGTAATCCAGAAAGCCGTAAAAGGGCATTATCACACGTGCGTCCACCCCCGACTGGCGCAGCGCCTGTGGCAACGAGCCTACGACATCGGCCAGCCCACCTGTTTTAGCAAAGGGAACAGCCTCCGCGCTGGCAAAGAGAATATTGATCAATATCTGTGCTCCTTCGTGTGATGCCGCGCTGCTTGTGGTTCACGGTCAGGACTGATATATGGCCTTTAATGCCAAACACTAAAACCTGAATACTCACGATCAGGCTTTAAACCAGCGATAATCGATGTCCGGGAAGATTTTATCCATTTCCCAGTATTCCTCGGCCAGTGCGTGATTAGGCGTGCCATCTTCCAGGCTGCTTATCAGTCGTTCGAAGCGCTCTATATGCTGGCTGAAGCGCTGGATAGCATATTCGCGTGCCTGCCCAGTTGTGACCAGAAACGGCCAGTCGGAACTTTGCAGCAGCAGCAGCTCACGCGCGGCCTGGTTGAGCACCTGGCGTTCATCATCAGTGGGCGCAGGGTAACGGGCAACCAGCCGTTCCATACGCGCTTCGGCCTCATGGATGGGTTGCCACATCCAATGGGTTTCCGGGTTATCCCAGGTGAAGTGAGTCCCCCCTGTCCCCCATGAGCCTTCCGGGATACTGAGTACTTCCTGCGGAGGGTATTCGCTGATATACCTGCTGGCGGTGGTGAGTTCTATATCGGGGTTGCTTGCCAGATGGCGCAGCACCTTGCCCAGCCAGCTTACCCCCTCATACCACCAATGACCGAAAAGCTCGGTATCGTAGTTGGAGGAAATGAGGCCGTACTGTCCTGTTTTCTGGTGATGTTCGCGCAGCAGGTCGCCTACCAGATGGGCAAAATGCTCTGCGTGTTGTTCCACTTTATAGGCCGCCCATTCAGGATGGTAAAAATCCTTATCACCCAGTTCGACTTTATGTCCTGTCACACGCCAGTACTGCATCCCGCTGGTGCCGGCCTTTTTATGAAACTCGCGGTAATCCGGGTCACCAGGATAGCCCGTATTGGCACTCCACACCTGCATCCCGCTGCGATTATTGCGCCCTATGACGGCTACACCTGAATGCTGCTCTGCGGCTGGCCCGGCGGCGGTATCCGCTACATAATAAGCCTGATAAGTGGTGGAGTGGTTTTCGGGTGCGGTTTTTGCCGCTGGGATAACATAGCGGCGTTTGATCGCGCCGTAGGGGCCGATGACATCTCCCGCTGCCACACCCACGGGTTGGCCGCCTGTGATAGTGTGGGTTTCACTAAAGAAGACTTTTAATCCGTGTTCGCTCAGGTGTCGCTCCAGGCCGGGACGCACCTGCCCGCCTTCAGTAATGTAGGCCGGACGATAGGCGCATTCCGGCAGCCAGATGCCTGTCGGCTTGCGCCCGAACATACGCTCATAACTGCTGACTCCCGTACGCAACTGCGCACGAATAGAGCTGTCACGGCTGAGCAGTGGCAGGTAGCCATGGGTTGCCGCGCTGGTAGTGATTTCGATATAGCCTTCTTCCTGCAACTGACGGAATGCGCCGATGATGTCACGATTGAAGCGCACATCAAAAGCATGTTTGATCTGCTCGAACCAGTTTTTATACCATTCGGCCAGGTAGCGCAGATGCGGGTCACTGGTACGCAGTTTTTCGGCTTCCACATCCCGTATATTCTGTGTCAGGGGGACATGTGGGGCAGCAGGCTGGTCGAGCACGTCTTCCTCATTCACCACTTCAATTTCTTCAGCGACATCAAAATAAGCCATATCTTTTTGGGCCGCAGCAATTTTCTCGTCCAGGTACTCATCGAAGTGATCGAGGATGTCCCCGTCACTGAGTTGTTCGGCCAGGATGGGTGTAATACCCAGCGTCAGGCGGTATCTTATTCCTTCTTCTTTGAGGTCGTACAGCGTTTGCAGCAGGGGAATATAGGTTTCGCTGGCGGCCTCGTGAATCCACTCCTCCCCATGCGGCCAGCGGCCTGCCAACCGGGCATAAGGTAAGTGACTATGCAGAACAAAGGTAAAAGCTCCAATTGCGCTCACGAAACATCACTCCTGGGAAACGGTAAATCAGTTTTCAGGATTGTAACGATTCGCTGGCGCGTGGTGCAAATTATAGCTTCGTAGTGGGGAGAACCAGGGTGAAGATACTGCCGCTGCCGGGGGTGCTGCGTGCGGTGAGGTAGCCCTGATGGGCCTCTGCCACCTTACGGGCGATGAACAAACCCTGCCCCAACCCGCGCGGGTCGAGCAGTTTGCCACTACGGGTGCGTGGTTCACCCCGATAGAAGCGCTCGAAAATATGGGGCATATCGCGCTCGGAAATGCCTACGCCAGTATCGACCACCTGAATGGCAGCGCGTTCTTCGTCTTCCAGACGGCCCGTGACGATAATGCTGCCACCCGGCTCAGTATAGCGCACACTGTTTTGTAGCATATGCCCCAGTGCCCAGCGCAACCGCTGGTCGTCACCCATGACATGCAGCCGATCTGTGTTACCCATCATGACCATAATGCGCAGGTCGGTGCGCTTTAGCTCTGGTTCAATGCCTTTGACCACGTTCCAGATCAGGTCTTCCAAATTAAGCATGTCCTGGCGCACGGCGAAGGCATCCGCGCTCATCTCTGAAATATCCAGCAGCTCGACAATCATGCGATCAAGAATATCGACATTGCGCCCAATGGTCTCCAGAAAGCGACGGTTGATGGGGCGGCCTTCTGGCTGACCCAGGATCACTTCGCTCATCCCTTTGATGGCTGCCATGGGGGTACGCAGTTCGTGCGAGATTGCAGTAATGAACTGCTCTTTGAGGCGGTCTGAGAGAGCATCATGGGTGATGTCGCGCAGGACGATCATCGTGCCCATGCGCGTGCCTCTGCTGTCGGCCACAGCGGCCATCTGTGCCCCCAGAATTTTGTTGTTGAT
>JBGSXK010000724.1:0-3755 GCA_041751455.1 Anaerolineae bacterium | reverse complement strand
TTACGCAGTTCCACCACAAAAGCCACACAGCCGAATTCCTGTGCTGCCGTGCCACCTACAAGTGCAAAACTGGCAACCAGCAGCGCCAGCAGCACACTCAGCGGCAGTAGTTTCTTATTTAGCAGTAGATGATGACTCATTTAGTTTCTCCAACAAAGATGATTCAGAAACAGGTATTGATTAATGCAGTATAAAATATTTCGACATGTTAAAGTTTAGTGAATTCAGCTTTGGGGAAAAATCATAAAAGAGATAGCATTGTTGCTCCACTCTCCTCAAAAATCTGTGAATTCGCGTCGGGAAGGCGGCGGCCAAACGTCTCGTGCATCAGGGAATCGTCCGTTACAATAAAGGCTATGAGACAATTACGGGCCTTCTGGCGCGGGCGCAAGCGCTGGCAAAAATTTGTACTGTTGCTGATGGCAGGATCACTGGCGGCGGGCGGCTTGCTGTATCAGTGGCTGTTGACCGATCTACCCTCGATTGACGCGCTGGATGCCGGGCTGGCGCTGCCTTCCACACGTCTTTATGATCGACATGGGCGGCTGCTCTACGAGATTCTGCCGCCGGAAGGTGGACGCAACACCGCTATCGCACTGGCCGATGTGCCCGACCACTGTCAAAAGGCGATTATTGCTACCGAAGATGCCAATTTCTACAGCCACCCTGGAGTGGATATTGAGGGCATTGCCCGCGCACTGTGGATTAACCTGCGCGGTGGCGAAGTGCTGGCCGGGGGCAGCACCATCACGCAGCAGGTGGCGCGTAATCTGCTGCTCGAACCGGAACAGCGGGTAGAACGCAGCCTGCAACGAAAACTGCGTGAGAGTATCCTCGCTATTCGCCTGCAAAATGCCTTTAGCAAAGCCGATATTCTGACGCTCTATCTTAACCAGTCTTATTTTGGCAACCTTGCCTATGGTATTGAAGGCGCGGCACGGGCATATTTCGCCAAAAGCGCTTCCGAGCTTTCGCTGGCGGAGTGCGCGCTGCTGGCGGGCATCCTGCAAAATCCTGCCGCACATGACCCACTCACCCGGCTGGAGCAGGCCAAAGTACGTCAGGATGTCACACTAACGCTGATGGTCAACAATGGCTATCTGACCGAGGAGGAGGCGAACCGTGCCCGTCGTGACGAATTACAATTCGCAGCCACACGCTTTCCCATTGAAGCGCCGCATTTTGTCATGGCTGTGTGGACGCAGCTCCAACGTGACTACCCCGATCTACTTTACAAAGATGGTCTGGATGTTATCACCACCGTAGACCTGAACTGGCAGCGCATCGCCCAGCAAATTGCCCAGGGACAGCTCGATTACCTGAACCACCCACCCGCTGGTACCCGTGTCTCCGCCAATGCGCACAACGCGGCAGTGATCGCGCTTGACCCTTTTAATGGGCAAATTCTGACGCTGCTGGGCAGCCCGGATTATTTCGACGAAACGATTGACGGTGCAGTGAACGCAGCACTCGCACTGCGCCAACCGGGCAGCGCGCTCAAGCCATTTACCTATGCCGCTGCCATGAACCCCAATCTGGCTGACCCCTGGACAGCGGCGACCATGATTCTGGATGTTAAAACGCCCTTTGTCACGCGCAGGCTGGAAAGTTATACCCCAGCCAACTATGGGCTGGTGGAGCATGGCCCGGTGCTGGCACGCGAGGCACTGGCCTCGTCGTACAATATCCCGGCGGTGGTGGCGCTGGAACATGCCGGGCTACAAAACATGGTTCAAATGACCGCCAACGCCGGGCTGGCCTCACTGGCAGAGAATACCCGTGTTGACCTGTCGATCACCCTGGGCGGAGGCGAAGTCCGTCTGCTGGATATGGCTCAGGCGTACAGTATATTTTCTAATGGTGGTTACTATATCAAGCCTGTCTACATTCTTAAGGTCAGCAAACGCAGCGGCGAAGCCGTCTATGAATGGCAACCGCCTCGCCTGGAAACACGGGTACTGGATGAGCGGGTAGCCTATCTGATTACCGACATCCTCAGCGACCCAAAGGCGCGTATCCCCGGTTTTGGCACCCACAGCGCGCTGGATATTGGCCGCCCTGCCGCTGCCAAGACAGGTACTACCACGGACTTCCGTGATAACTGGGTCATGGGGTATACGCCAAATCTGGTGGTAGGGGTATGGGTAGGGAATGCCGATAACACACCGATGGTGGAGGCGACAGGCGTGACAGGCGCGGGGCCGATCTGGAATCAGTTTATCCGGCGGGTGCTGCGGGGCCAGCCAGAACTGGCATTCCAGCCACCACCGGGGTTGGTGCGCCGTGAAGTCTGCGCGCTCAGTGGTCTGCTGCCGACACCGGCCTGCCCGCATCGCCGTGCGGAATGGTTCATCGAAGGCACTGAACCCACCGAACCTGATAATCTGTATCAGACTTTTGTGATTGACCGGGATACAGGGCTGCTGGCGGGCGAAACCACTCCGTCAGAGCGCCAGATAGAACGAGTTTATGCGGTCCTGCCCCAGGAAGCGCGCGATTGGGCAGCGCGTAACGGTTTTCCTCAGCCACCCGCCGGGGCAGCCGTGCAGCCGCCCGATCACGCACGCGGCCTGCGCCTGCTGATGCCCGACCCGTACACTGCATTCCAGCGTTCCCCACTCACCCCGCCGGAAACACAGCGCATCCGGCTGACTGTCGGTACGCCGCCCGGCACGGAAGCTGTCACCTATATCCTGAACGGCACAACGCTGGGCAGAGTGGACAGCGCACCCTGGGCATTGTGGTGGCCGCTGGAGCTGGGCGATCATGAACTGGTGGCACAGGCACAATTGGCCGATGGCAGCTTGCAGGAAAGCGAGCCGGTGTGGTTCCGTGTTACGGATTATGCACCGCCAGAATCGCGGACGGTTACAGATTAAACAGATGCGTCAGGGCAGGTGCGGTCAGAGTGGTCTAACCGACAGCATGGGGCAGCGTGACTATAAAGGTCGTGCCCTCATTTTCCACACTCTCAAAAGTAATTGTACCGCCGCCCAGTTCGATATACTGCTGAACGATGCTTAAACCCAGCCCTGTTCCAGCAATATTGCCAACATTCCCGCCGCGGTGGAAGGGTTCATAGATTTTGCACTGGTCGTCCTTTGGGATGCCCAGGCCATGATCACGCACCTCAAAAATTAAAGTCTGGGGGGTGTGGCGCAGGGTGAGTTGTGCCGGGTTGTCCGCGCGCGAGTAGATCAGCGCATTGTTGAGGAGCTGGTTGAGAATGGTCTCCAGCAAATCAAAGTCGATGTTCACCTGTCCGACCGGGGGATGAGCAGGCTCGAAGACTATCCGGTGTCCTCTATTCTGGAATCGCTCGATTAAGTCGGTGCAGAAATGATCCAGGTCGAGCGGCGCGAGGATAACATCCATTTGCCCGGCAGAGAGTTTACTCAGTGTCAGCACATCGCTAATCATCCCTGTAAGGCGGTTGACCTCAAGCTTCACAAGATCAAAGTTGTGTTCGCGTTTTTCCGGGGTCAGGCGATCTCCATAATGTCGTAAAATTTCTGATGATGAGAGAACTACAGCCAGCGGTGTGCGGAATTCGTGCGAGATCATGGAGATAAACTTTGTGCGCAGGTTATTGACCTGCCGTTCCTTTTCCAGGTCCAGCTTCAGCCATTCGGCCTTCAGGGCTTCACGGTGGATAAGCTGCTGACGTTCTTTTTCTTCCATCGCGTGACGATAAAACGCCATAAACGCCAGTGGGTAAGCAACCAGGTTAAAATTAACCACGTCGCTGAGGACGA
>JBGSXK010000723.1:0-7331 GCA_041751455.1 Anaerolineae bacterium | reverse complement strand
ACGTGCTCGCCAAGCGGGACGATGTTTCGATCGAAACAACGCGCGCGCACATCCGCAGCATCTACTCGAAGCTTGGTGTCACCTCTCGCGAAGGCCTGTTTCACCGGGCGCAGCCATACCGGCTTTGAAGGCCAAGAGGCCGGTTTCTTTGCGTCCGCTTGCGGTTCGGGCCTGCAGGCGCTCACTCTACTCGACTGGACTGACTTTGCGGGCGGGCGCTGGGATTATCCTGCCTGCAAGTGCCGGAGGACTATGGGGGCGCGGCGCTGGATACTATCAGCGCATCCATCGCGGTGGAGGAAATCGGACGTGCCTGCGGCTCTACCGGGCTGTCGATCTCCGCGCACAACGGCCTGGGCTGCGGCCCAATCGTCCACTGGGGCACAGCCCAGCAAAAAAGCTCTTACCTGCCCGCGCTGGTCAATGCCGAGGTTCTGGGTGCACTGGCGCTGACCGAACCTCAGGCCGGCAGCGATCTGTTGGGCGGCGCGCAGACCAGCGCCCGGCGTGAAGGCAACTCGTGGGTCATCAATGGTACCAAAGCCTGGATCACAAATGTCAGATATGCTGCCCAAATCATCACACTGGTACGTACCCCCGGCGAGGCTGGTGCAAACGTCTTCAGCATGGTCATCGTGCCCACTGATGCCGAGGGAGTGACCGTCCACCCCCCAGAGAAAAAGATGGGTTTAAAAGGCTCACCCACTCACATGATCAGTTATGAAAACGTGCGGGTGCCGCTGGAAAATCTACTTGGTGTGGAAGGTGAGGGCTTTTACCAGACCATGCAAACCCTGGACAACGGACGTATCAGCATTGGAGCGCTCAGCATAGGACTGGCACAGGCCGCTTTTGAGGAAGGTATCAAATATGCCCGCCAGCGCGAAGCCTTCGGCAAACCTATCGCTCAGCATCAGGCTATACAGTGGATGATCGCGGACGCGGCCATGGAGATTGAGGCAGCGCGACTGCTGGTTTACAAAGCCGCCTGGCTCAAGGACAATGGCAAACCTTTTACCAAACTCGCGGCTATGGCGAAGCTCTTCGCCAGCGAGGTGGCTGAGAAAGTCGCCCGTAGCGCCATCCAGATTCACGGAAGTTATGGTTACAGCCGAGAGTACCCGGTGGAACGCATCTACCGCGACCAGCGATTGATGACCATTGGTGAAGGGACAAGTGAGATTCAACGTCTGGTTATCGCCCGCAATGTTCTGCGCGAGGCAGATAGTATGCTGCCCTCGATAGCATAGGAAACCTACCCATGACGACAACCCAGGTTTTACGCCAGCGCAAATGGACAAATACCGAGCTGCAACAGATTGGATTCCGCTACTACCTGCCTACCCGGCGGCTGGTCATGGCGCGAGTTGTGAAAGCCCAGGAGTCGCCCAAAGTTATTGACCGTACCAAAGAAAGCCTGATCGCCAAAACAGGAGACATCATCTGCTATAACGCGGGGCAAGAAGCCCGTAAGAGCATCAACGATTACGATCAATGGCCGGTACGTGTCGATTTATTCCAACAGAATTACAAGCCCTGGGACGATATTAGCTGGAAGCCCAACCCTGCCGAAGCGCACCTGTGGAGACACGGCTGCAAACCGTTTTATAAGGCTGCCGGGGTATGGGCCATGCGGTTACGTAAGCCTGTCTATATTCAATCGCTTGAAAGCCCGGAGCCGGTGCTGGTCGATGCCGGGCGCTGGCTGTGCATCGGCGCGAAGGGTGAGCCGTATCATATGGATCATTCCAAATTCACCAGTCATTACATAGTTAAACAGAAACCTTAATTTAAAGCCCAGGGGGTGGGTATGTGGGGGGATAGTAGAGCAAGCGCAGCTTCAGTGGATAGGCTGGTGATACTGCGCCAGCGGGAATGGACACGTGAGGAACTGCTGGTAGATGATTTCCGTTATTACGAAGCGATCAAACGTCTGACCATGGCACACATCAGCCAGGAGGCAAAAACTATTCCGATTAATCTGGAAACGCTGGTTGCAGAGGTTGGCGACATGATCTGTTACGACCCTGGCGAGAGCCTTCGCCCTACCCTGACCGATTACGAACACTGGCCGGTGCGCAGTGATCTGTTCGCTAAAAATTATCGTTCCTGGGAAGAACACGGCTGGCAACCGACCACACCCCAGAAACACCTCTTAGAGATGGGCTGCCGTCCTTATTATAAAGCAGTCGGTATCTGGGCAAAGCGGCTGCGCAAAAGCCTGTATGTGGAGTCACTCGAAAGCACAGCACCGATCCTCATCCCCGCGGGACACTGGTTGTGCATCGGCGCACATGGCGAACCCTACAGTATGAATGACAAAAACTTCCGCAGTCGTTATCATGTCCCGCCAGATACATTTCGTGACCGGCTGTTCTGGGCGGCCATCGCCCTGCGCTATGATGACTCTAAGGAAAATACCGCAAAAGCTTACGGCTGAAACTCAAGCCAGCATGAACCTTAGTTTACATCTTCATCTTCGGGCGAGAGGAACACCTGCCACGGGCCGTGCATCCCGCTGTCGGCTACGCCATAATACACGCGCAGCTTGCCATTATCGCGCTGTACGAGGTCATAACGTGTCTCGCCCGCTTTTTTATAACGCCGCCACAGGCCTATTTCCCCCTGCCACTGTACCTTATCCTGTTTGACAGGGTTCGACTCACGCTGCGTGATGGCGTAATGCCACAGGCGGCGGGCAGAAGAACGGGTGACATTCTTGACGATATTGCCATTGCGCAGGTCACGCAGGACATGATATTTGGTATCACTGCGCTGCTCTGTGCCGATAATCTCCACTCCCCCCTGCGGCGGCGGGACACCATCACTGGACACACTGGCACGCGGCGCATCAACGGCGGGTTCGGCGGTAGGGGCAGGTTCAACAGCAGGCGGCACCGGGGGCAGCGGTAAAGGCATTGCTACAGGCGCGGCCTCTTTATCCCGTCCCAGCCCCTGCCATACCAGGCTGACAATTTCATCACGTACCGCCAGCGAGGTATCAGCCTCATCGCGTACATAAATTTTGTTGTCTTCAATGGCGTAAGGTCGTTCAGCGCCCTGGGGCACCTGGATACGGATAATATTCTTCCCCTGGCTTTCCAGCGAGTCAATCTCGACTTCCAGCGTCGGCGTAATCATCCGGCTGATTTCCTGTTGCAGTGTTTTTACAGACTCAGAAACACTGCCTACCCCTTCCGGCTCCTGTTTCAGGTCGGCGCTCACCCCCACATAAATCACGCCGCCGTTGGTATTGGCGAAGGCACATACATCCGCGATAATGTTGTACAGGCGGCCACCCCGCCGCGTCATAGCCTCATGGAAAGACTGTACCAGACTGGCACCTTCTTCCCGCGCTACCGCGACATAATCATAGGGCTTACGACTGGCACTGACGGTATAGGCTTTGGAGCGCGAAAAGTCGTTGCTGCGGAGGAGTTCCAGCAGTGCGGCAAAAGTCGGCTCGGCAAGTTGGACTTCGGTCACACGATCACCCACCCCCAGATGCAGTTGTTTGCCAGTTTTATCGGGGGGGAGCGCGTTCAACCGGTGCGCATCTGACCCCTGAATACAGCGCATCCGGCGTGGGTACTCGGCCTTCGTGCCATCAAAAAAGCGCTGCGTGGTGCCGCGCCCGCGTTTCACCAGGTCGGTTACTTCCAGTGCGTGCAGGTTCATATCCTGCGTATAGGCAATACGGGTTTGCCCACCAAAATCAATCCCTACCATCGCTACGCCATGCGCAGAATTGGCATGAGCGGCGATGCACAGACCGCCTGCATTGTTAATTACACGATAAGCCGTGAGCACGTCCGCCGAAGCGCCAACAATGGATGAACCACTGTCGAGGGTTTCTGGCGGCACATTCAGGCTCAACAGAATATGCTCTAACTGACGGATGGGTGTATCCGGCGGGAAGATGCCCAGAATATGAAAGCCAAAAGTCGCGGTGAACTCAAAGCCGGGCAGCACCAGAATCTTATTCAACAGGCGGCGATATTCTGCCAGGACACGCTGTTCATCGGGCAGCGCCCGCCCCAGATTCACCAGATATTCCAGGCGCTCGATCTCGCGCAGCATCTCGCTGTAACCCTTCACCGTGTTATGATCGGTAAAGGCGATAATATCCAGACCGCGAAACTCAGCTTTGCGTAAAATGTCTAAATAAGTAACATCATGTTCCTGGTAATCCGCAGAAGCAGGTGTATGAAGGTGTAAATCTACACGATACCACTGCATCCGCGCTTTTTTCTTGGATGCCACGTCTTGCACTCCGTATCGGGCAGCACCAATGCTAGCCCGCGATTAAACTGTTAAAAAGTCCGGGCAGGTCTTCGGGTTCAAAGGGCTTTACCAGAAAGCGGTTTGCCCCGGCATCGAGCGCTTCGTCTTCGACATCAAGGCCTGAGATCATCACAATGGGGGTATTCATAAACTGGTCACTGGCACGCAGTGCCCGCACGACTTCTACGCCGTCCATATCGGCCAGATGGTAATCAATCAAAAACACATCCGGCATTTTATCCTGTGCCAGCGCCATTACATCTGCGCCGCGCCCTGCAATCGAAATCTCAAACCCATCCAGTTCCAGCAGCGTTTGCAGCAGCTTGACTGTGGTGCGGTCATCGTCCACCAGCATTACTTTTGCCAACGTCCCCTATCCTCTCTCATGTGAGTCTTGCACTGGATGTGAAGATTATACAGCAGAATACAGGCAGGGCACAAAAATCAAAGGCACGTCTGTGTGGCAGCAGATGCAGGTCTGCTGCCAAAAGTACATCCACGAGATTCTATAAGCCCCTTACTGCGGCGCTGATGTCGCTACTCGACGGGCAATTTCTTCCCGCACTACGGGAGCAACCTTCGTACCAAGCAGTTCAATCGCATGAAGCAGTTTATCGTGAGGCATCGTACCCACACTGAGCTGCAACAGCAGCCGTTGATGGTTGAATATGGAATGCTGGAACAGGATTTTCTCGATGATGTCATCAGGGCTGCCGACAAAGTTGGCACCCCGCAGCTCCGCCGAGGCTTCATATTGCTCAAGACGCATCGGCGACCAACCACGTTCGCGTCCAATCCTATTCATCAGTATCTGCACGGCCGGGAATGAATCGTCAATCGCCTGTCGGTGTGTATCTGCAATGAAGCCGTGCGAGTTAATGCTGAGAGGCAGTGTCGCCGGGTCGTGATTGTACTCCACACCCGCCTGACGATAAAGCTGCGCATAGGGGGCAAAACGCTCCGGCAGACCGCCGATAATCGCCAAAGCCATTGGCAGGCCGCGGCTGGCTGCCCTCACCACTGATTCCGGTGTACCCCCTACACCCACCCATATGGGTAACGGGTCCTGCAACGGGCGCGGATACACGCCCAAATTGTCCATTGGCGCACGGTGATGACCACTCCACGTCACGTGTGTCTCGTCTCTCAGCCTGAGCAGCAAGTCCAGCTTTTCTGTGAACAACGAATCATAGTCGCTCAGGTCATACCCAAACAGCGGAAAAGACTCAATGAACGATCCCCGGCCCGCGATGATTTCTGCACGTCCCTTGGAGACAAGATCAAGGCTGGCAAACCGCTGGAACACCCTCACCGGATCATCTGAACTCAGCACGGTAACGGCACTGCTCAAACGAATATTCCTGGTACGAGCAGCGGCAGCAGCCAGGATCACCTCCGGCGCAGAGGATACAAAATCTTCGCGATGATGTTCACCTAACCCGAACACATCCAGGCCGACCTGATCCGCGAGTTCGATCTCTTCCAACAGATTATGGAGTCGTTCCGCCGGGCTCATCTTATGCCCTGTCTGTGGGTCAGGGGTAAGCTCTGCAAATGAATACAGCCCTATTTCAAAGGGCCGATGCGCAGAAGATGTGGTTTCATTTGTCATAAGTGGGATTCTCCTCGACCACACACCCGCAGGTGTGCGAATAGTGATTATTACATTTCATGTGTCTGACTGGCGGGGGATAATGATGGCTGCATAACAGATTATTGATAACAGGGGCAGCCTGCAAACTGCCCCTGTATGATGATTTAGTGGATCTGCGCCTGTGGCACCTGATCCGCCGCTGGTGCAATCAGCGCTGCATTCAGCACATCATCCACCTTCTCGGCCAGCACAAACTGAAGTTGTTCGCGCACTTCGTCCGGCAGATCATCCAGGTCGTTCTCGTTCTTCTTGGGGATAATCACAGTGTCCACGCCCAGGCGATGCGCGGCCAGCACTTTGTCTTTAATACCGCCTACGGGCAGCACCTGACCGCGCAGCGTAATCTCCCCAGTCATGGCAACATTACCCTTGACCGCACGTCCGGTCAGCAGGGAGGCCAGCGCGACGGCCATTGTCACACCTGCTGAAGGGCCATCCTTGGGAACAGCACCCGCCGGGACATGCAGATGAATGTCGCTCTTGTCGAAAATCTCCTGCTCCAGACCCAGGTCTTTGGCTTTCGAGCGAATATAGCTCAACGCGGTGCGCGCACTTTCCTGCATCACCTCACCCAACTGCCCGGTATACTGAAAGCCCTTGCCACCGGGCATCCGCGCTGCCTCGACAAACAGCACTTCCCCGCCGACCGGAGTCCAGGCCAGACCCGTCGCCACACCGGGCAGATCAGTACGCTCCTCAATTTCTTCACGATAACCATAACGCGGCTTGCCCAGCAGCTCACGCGCCTGCTTCGCGTCAATCACCACTTTATCGATAGTACCCTCGGCGACCTTCGTCACGATCTTGCGTGCCGCACGGCCAATCTCACGCTCCAGGGTACGCACCCCTGCCTCACGGGTATAATCCCTTACAATGGTCAGCAGTGCATCCCGTGTAACCTCGATTTCTGTAGGACGCAGGCCATTTTCCCGAATCTGGCGCGGCACAAGATACTGCTCGGCAATCGCCACTTTCTCCTGCTCGGTATAACCACTCAGTTGAATGATCTCCATCCGGTCACGCAGCGGCGCAGGAATTGGTTCCAGCTCATTGGCGGTGGTGATAAACAGGACTTCACTCAGGTCGAAGGCCACATCCAGGTAATGATCGCGGAATTCGTTGTTCTGCTCAGGGTCCAGCACTTCCAGCAGCGCGCTGGCCGGGTCCCCCCGGAAGTCACGCCCCAGCTTATCCACTTCGTCCAGCATGATGATCGGATTACGCGATTCTACCCGGCGCATAGTCTGCACAATACGCCCTGGCATCGCGCCTACATAGGTGCGGCGGAAGCCACGAATCTCGGCCTCATCGCGCACACCGCCCAGGCTCATGCGGATAAATTTACGGTTCATCGCCCGCGCAATCGAGGAACCGAGTGAAGTCTTGCCGACAC
>JBGSXK010000722.1:0-2454 GCA_041751455.1 Anaerolineae bacterium | reverse complement strand
GCGATCACGATCCCACATGAAGTCGATTTTATGGCAACGAGCAGCTATGGAGCCGGGGCAGTCAGCAGCGGCGCGGTGCGCATTCTCAAAGATCTCAATTTTTCGATCGATGGGCGCCACATCATTGTGGTAGAGGATATTATCGACAGTGGGCATACCTTACGCTTTGTGATGGATGTGCTGCTGGCCCGTAAACCCGCCAGTTTGCGCCTGTGTACTCTGCTGAATAAAGCCGCACGCCGCACCTTAGAAATCCCGATTGATTATATCGGCTTCGAAATCGAAGATAAATTTGTGTTTGGCTATGGGCTTGACCTGGACGAAAAATTCCGCAACCTCCCTTTTGTTGGTGTAGTTAAGCTGGCCGCTCTGAACATCCATGAATGACCCGACTCCCCGCGTCCCCCATCGCCCGCTCATCTGGCCGGATTTTGTGCTGGATTTGCAGGAGATTTTGTCTGAACTCCCTCAACCTGTTTATATCGTAGGGGGCGCTGTGCGTGATGCCCTGCTGCACAGGCCGGTAAAAGACCTCGATCTGACAGTGGCACAGGATGGTATTGGGGTGGCCCGGCGTATCGCTAATGCTTACCAGGGCGATTTTTATCCCCTGGATAAAGAGCGGGATGTAGGGCGGGCGCTGGTACAGACGCGGGAAGGCCGACTGACGATTGATGTCGCCCGATTGCGCGGGGCAGATTTAATGGCCGACCTGACAGATCGCGATTTTACAATGAATGCGATGGCCGTGGACCTGCTTGCTGACTTGGACCGCCTGATTGACCCCTTGCAGGGGGAGTCTGATCTGCGGGAAAAGGTGCTGCGCCGCTGCTCTCCGCGTGCATTGGCTGATGATCCACTGCGTGGGCTGCGCGCCGTGCGGCAAAGTGTACAATTCAAGCTGCATATTGAAGTTGTGACGCGTGAGGACATCCGTACACAGGGCGAAGGGCTGCGGCATGTCAGTCCGGAACGTGTGCGGGATGAATTTATGAAAATTCTGGCACTGTCCAAAGTTGCGGGCACTCTGCGGGTGGCGGATGCGCTGGGCCTGCTGCCCCTCATTATCCCTGAAATAGAATTCCTGAAGAATGCAGCCCTGCCCGGCAGTGGGATCAAAAATAACTGGCATTACACCCTGTCTGTAATCGAGAATTTGGGTGATATCCTGGCCGCGTTGACACCTGGGCGCCGTGATGCCCCCACATCTTTTAGTATTGGCGCGCTGGTAATGCAGCTAGATCGTTATCGGGAGCATTTATCAAGTCATTTGCAGATGGCCTGGCCCAATGAACGTTCCCATGATGGGCTGCTTATGCTAGCGGCGCTGCTGCATGGAGTGGGTGCGGAACAGGCCCACGAGCGCGGGCTGGGACTGCGCTTGAGCAGGGCTGAAGTGGAGCGCTTGCAGCGGATTGTCCTCAGTTACAGACAACCGCTCGATTTAGAGCAGTTGGACGATCTTGCGATACATCGTTTCTGGTACAAAAACGGCCCGGCAGGTGTGGATGTATGCCTGCTGGCCCTGGCAAATTACCTGAGCAAAATCAGAAGTGCTGTCCGGCCAGAGACATGGTTGCCTGCGCTGGAACGGGTGCGTTTGCTGCTGCAAGCCTATTACGAGCGTCATGATGAGGTGGTCGCACCTGCGCCTGTGGTGGAGGGCAACCAGCTTATGCGCACATTGAATTTATCACCAGGTCCGCTGGTAGGCGAGCTGCTGGATTATATTCGTGAAGCCCAGGTGACGGGCGAAGTCCATACGCTGGACGATGCCATAGCTGCTGCACGTGCCTATATACAGCGCTAAAATCACAGACGGCCGGTAAGCTCTACGAGACGCTGGCGCGCATCCTCTTCAGGGACTTCAAAGTGAAAACTCATGGCAGTGGGATTGCGGGCACCGCTGCTGAGGGCTGACACCATCTTGTGCGGCATAATAAGCATCCGCGCCAGAATGTGATACTCCTCTTCATTGGCGACAAGATCGGGCATGGCTCGCGCCTTACCCCAGGTACTGTTCACTACATGCCGTGCCAGCAGACGCGCCAGCGACATGCGCGGCGAATAAATTTCTTTAATGCTCAAAAAACCGCCGGATAACTTGCTGATGTCCACTTCTTCCCACATATCCGTCATTGGGTGCTGGAGCATACTCTCTATGGGGATAGGCGGCGCTTTAATGTCAAACGTGTCGATGAGTTCGCTGGCAATCATATCTAGTTTTTTTAAGTCAAACACAACCCATTAACCCTCCGGTTTAAGCTCGCCAGATGCCGCGTCCTGGTCTTGATACGAGAAGAACCATAATAAGGTTTTACCATAACGACGCTCGTCGTATGGTATGAGGTTTTTCAGTGTGATGTCCTGTTTCTCTGAAGGATCAATCTGTACAATCACAATCGTGGAGGGTGTTATCCACCTGGAGCTTGAATCCAGGGCGTGCAGAACATC
>JBGSXK010000721.1:0-9408 GCA_041751455.1 Anaerolineae bacterium | reverse complement strand
GGGGAGGTGCTGCTGCGTATTCCAAAACTGCGCAAAGGCACATATTACCCGGAATTCCTGCATACTGCGGCACAGCAGCTTACGACCTTCGCGCTCAATGCTTATGTGCAGGGTGTTGATACAGGGCAGGTGGGGACGCTGCTGCATAGTTTAAGCTTAGGTCACACAGGACGCAGTGCTGCTACCGAGATTTATCAGCACATGGAAGATGTACTGGCCGATTTTCATCAGCACTCACTGCAAGACCTCTATTCCCACATTTATCTGGATGCGATGCAGTTTCGGGATAGAGGACACTGGCGCTGTATGCTGCTGGCTATCGGCATCCTGGACTCCGGCAAGCGTGAACTGCTGGCACATGAGATCGCTTCTGAGGCAGAGGAGGAGGAATGGCTGCGGCTGCTGCGTGGCCTGCAAAGACGTGGCCTGCGTGGGGTTGAGTATGTCATCAGTCAGGATTTTGCCGGGGTGCGGACGGCAGTAGACACCGTGTTCCCGGCAGCCATATGGCAGCACGAAAGCGCATTCCTGCTGCGCGAGCGGGTGGCGCTGTATAACGCAGGTGCGCTGGTTGACGCGGTGAGCAGCCTGCTTGTGGAAGTGGAAGACAGCGAATTTTATATGCCGCTGCTGATGGCAGGTGTTTATGAATTGGAATGGGGAACCGGACTTATTCCGGTCACATCATTATGGGAGGCAGCGTAATGAGAGGGATTTATGGGATGTTGGGCAAACCGGAAGAACAGGAGGACAATATTTCCTCAATGCCCGTGGGCAGTGTGATTCCGATGGTGATCGAACAGAGCAGCCGGGGAGAGCGGGCGTATGATATCTTCTCGCTGCTGCTCAAGGAGCGTATTGTGATGCTGGGCACAGCGGTGACGGAGCAAAGTGCGAATCTTATTGTCGCGCAACTGCTGTATCTGGATGGCGATGACCCTAACCGACCCATTCGTCTGTATATCAACTCGCCGGGTGGGGAGGTCTATGCCGGGCTGGCGATTTATGATGCGATGCAGCAGGTTTCTGCCCCGGTGAGCACCTACGCAGTAGGACGGACGGCCAGCTTTGGCACGGTGCTGCTGGCCGCAGGGGCAGCGGGGATGCGTTATGCGCTGCCTCATGCCACAATTCATATGCATCAGCCCAGCGCAGGGACGCAGGGTCAGGTGACCGACATGACCATTATGGTCTATGAGTTCCAGCGGCTTAAAGACGAAGTGAATACGATTCTGGTGCGTCATACGGGGCAGGAACGCGAGACGATTGAGCGTGATACAGATCGAGATATTTTCTTCAACGCACAGCAGGCCAGGGAATATGGACTGGTAGACGAAGTGCTGACTGACCAGAAAGCGGCACATCTGAATGGGCATGTCAACGGACATCGTCGTTAACACACTGAGGCAGAGCATATGAGGAGGGGTGAGCGCTGGCGCACCTCTCCTTTTTTAATTGGGTGAGGCGCGCTAAACTTCTTTCTTATCACACACGAAGGAAGTTTATGGCTACACTCCTGGTAAAAAATATCCATACGCTGGCGATGATGGACAGTCAGCAGCACGAACTGCGCAATGCAGCGATTTTTGTGCGCGACAACGTGATTGAGGCGGTAGGTGCATTGGATGAGATGCCCCGGCAGAGCGCCGATGAGGTGCTTGACTGGCGTGATCATGTGGTGCTGCCGGGACTGGTGAATACCCATCATCATATGTTTCAGAGCCTCACACGTTGTGTCGCGCAGGATCATGAGCTGTTTGACTGGCTGACGACACTTTATCCCCTGTGGGCGAACCTGACCGGGGACGCGATCTATACCTCGGCGAAGCTGGCGATGGCCGAACTGATGCTTTCTGGCTGCACTACTTCCAGCGATCATCTCTATATTTACCCCAACGATTGTGCAATTGATGATGAAATCCGTGCCGCTCAGGAAATCGGCCTGCGGTTTCATGCCGCGCGCGGCGCGATGAGCGTGGGCGAAAGCCAGGGTGGTTTACCCCCGGATGGACTGGTAGAGGCTGAAGCGTTCATCCTGCGCGATACGCAGCGAGTGATCGAGCAGTATCATGATGCCAGCCGTTATACGATGCTGCGCATCGTGGTCGCGCCGTGTTCGCCGTTTACTGTGTCGCAGGATCTGATGCGTGAAGCCGCGGTTCTGGCGCGCAGTTATGGGGTGCATCTGCATACTCACCTGGCCGAAAATGAGAAGGACATCACTTATGGACTGGAAACCTTCGGCCAGCGCCCCGGTGATTATGCCGAGTCGGTCGGTTGGATAGGGGGCGATGTGTGGCACGCACATTGTGTGAAGCTGGATGATGCGGAAATTGATCTGTTTGCGCGTACAGGGACAGGTGTTTGCCACTGTCCTAGCTCTAATATGAGACTGGCTTCCGGCATTGCGCCCGTACGCAAAATGCTGGATGCACAGGTGAAAGTCGGGCTGGGGGTTGATGGCACAGCCTCGAATGACAGCGGGCATTTACTGAGCGAAGCACGGCAGGCGATGCTCTTGCAGCGTGTGACCGAGAACCCTAAAGCCATGCCTGTGCGTGAGGCACTGGCACTGGCGACGACTGGTGGAGCAGCAGTGCTGGGCAGGGATGATATCGGCATGATTGCCCCCGGCATGGCTGCGGATTTTGTGGCTTTCCGGCTGGACGATCTTGTGTTTGCCGGGGCGCAGCATGATCCAGTGGCCGCCCTGCTGCTGTGTCTACCACGGCGCGTGACGCACTCTGTGATTAATGGCAAAGTGGTCGTGCAGGATGGTGTATTGCAGACGGTAGACCTCCCGCTGCTGATCGAACGGCATAACGACCATGCACACCGCTTGCTGCGGGGAGTGTGAGGAATGAGCCTGCGCCTGGGGGTGAGCTGTGCGGTTCTTGATGACCAGGGGCGTGTGTTGCTTTCCAAACGCGGCGATCTGAACGTATGGAATTTGCCGGGTGGAAGGCTGGATACAGGCGAAACACTGGCAAACGGGGCTGCAAGGGAAGTGCATGAGGAAACAGGGGTTATTGTCCAGATCGAGCGGGCGGTTGGCCTGTATTACTGGCAGGGCTGGCAGCGCCTGAATGTGCTGTTTGCCGGCTGGCCGCTGGGTGGGGAGCTGAAGCAGCGTACTCATGAGACGCGCGCCAACCAGTATTTTATGCCGGACGCACTGCCGAAGATGCTTAACCCTGACCTCGTTATGGCTGTAATGGCAATGCAGCGCCCAATGCCACAGATTACCGAAATGACCCCGCGCGAACTCCGGCGTATTCGCCGCAGGCTGACCTGGCGCTGGATCACGAACCTGATGCGCGGCCAGCCCGAACCCCGTTACCCGCGTTTTAACGTGCGAGTCGTAGGGCTTATCTGGGATAAGACGCATCAGCGCGTCGTGACACTGCCGGGCAAACGTGGCCGGGTACTGCCGCGTGTGACCTGTACCGGAGTGCAAGCACCCTGGCATGAGCTGGGCGAACTGGTACGACAGACCAGCCATCTTAACCCGCAGTGGCATTGGGCAGGTATCTGGCAGGATACGCCGCGTAACCTGCTGGAGTTTGTCTTTGCAGCGAGTACCACGGAACAGGCTTTGCCTGGACTGGTGGAATGGTCGAATGTGCAGTATGTCGCGCTCAGTGACCGCGAGATGGAATACATCGCACGCGTACAGCCCACTTATACGCATGATCCTGTGTGGACGATAGTGCATGAAACCCAGGTAGGTTATGGTGATACTTTGCAGCACGACTATACAGATGATTAGAATAAGCCCCGGAGGGCACTGAGATTCGTAGAGAAGTTTAAATTCTTTCTCTGTGATCCTGTAGATTAATCGCATGTAGAGAGGAAATTATGGTAGACCAGGCAATTATCGACCGCATCAAAGTCCGTGTGTCGGAGCAGCGTGAGGATATTATCACCTTCCTGCGTGAACTGTGCGCGATCCCCAGTTATGACAGCCAGATCCAGGTAGTAGGGGAACGTGTCGAAGCTGAGATGAAGAAACTTGGTTTTGATGAGATCTGGTGGGATCGTATGGGTAATATCGTTGGGCGCATCGGCGATGGCCCGGTGAAACTGCTCTATGACAGCCACATTGACACTGTGGGCATTGGTAACCCGGACGAGTGGGAATGGGACCCATTTGAGGGCAAGATCGAGGACGGAATCTTCTACGCACGCGGGGCCTGTGATGAGAAGGGCAGTACGCCGGGCATGATCTATGGGCTGGCGCTGGCTAAGGAATTCGGCCTGCTGGATGGGGTGACCGGGTATTACTTCGGGAATATGGAAGAATGGAATGATGGTATCGCACCGCATGTGCTGGTTGAGGTGGAAGGGCTGAAGCCGGATTTTGTCGTCATCGGTGAGCCGACACGGATGCAGGTCTATCGCGGGCAGAAGGGCCGGGTCGAGATGCAGGTGATCGCCAAAGGCAAGAGTGCACATGCCGCAGCCAATCACCTGGGGGATAATGCCATCTATAAACTACTGCCGATCATCGAACAGATCAGCCAGCTTGAACCCCAGTTCAAAGATGATCCGTTTCTGGGCAACGGGCGCATCACTGTGACCGACCTGAAAGTGGACACACCGAGCATTAACGCAGTGCCGAATCAGGCCGTGGCTTTTATTGACCGTCGTCTGACCTTCGGTGAAGACCCCCAGGAAGAACTGGCGCGCATCAGGGCGTTGATTGGGGATCGCGCTGATATGGAAGCCTCAATTCTGGTCTATGACGAGCCGAGTTATACGGGTTATGTGTTCCCGCTGGACAAGATTTATCCAGCGTGGGCGCTGGCCGAAGATCACCCCTTTGTGCAGGCCGGGCAGCAAGTGGGCGAACTGCTGTGGGGCAGTATGCCGCCGTCGTATAAATGGAACTTCAGCACCAATGGCATCTACTGGCAGGGTAAGGCCGGAATACCGAGCATCGGCTTTGGCCCCGGTGACGAAGTTCACGCGCATACGGTGATCGACCAGGTGCCGCTGGACGATGTGGTACGGGCGACGGAATGGTACGCGCTGCTGCCTGCTATGCTGGCGCGCGATTAAGTGGTGGTGGTGGTGGCGACAACGCGCTGTCCTGCCGCCAATTTACTGTACCAGTTGCCCCCTGATGGATGGCAGCCACAAGACGCAGGAACTATAAAGTAGTATAAGGGATGCTGAGTAAAAAAAGGTGGACATATGTCCCTATTTGTGGGGAGGGGCTGCATTGGTTAATGTGACGCGATTTCCCGGCTCGACCTTTCTCGCCAGCGAGTGGCCGGGTGGCCTGAACACAAAGTTTAATGTGCTGGAAGATGGTTCGGCAAGCCTGCAAATTACTCTACCTGACCATTATGGCGGGCCGCCGGGAATTATTCACGGCGGCATCCTGGGGACGCTGCTGGACGAAGCGATGACTGTGGCCACATTTGAGGCGCGGGTGCCTGGCCTGACCGCCAGCATGACGCTGAATTACAAAACATCTGTGCCGCGTGGCAGCACTGTAGTGGTGACAGGACGGGTGGAACGGGTGGAGGGGCGCAAAGTTTACTGTGCGGGCGAGATCAGGCTGGAGGATGGCATGTTAGCGGCAGAGGCGACGGCGCTGTTTGTGCAGCATGAAGCGGCGATGGCCTTCCTGAAACCGTATATGGGGGAGGTTTCTAATACGGATTAAACGGACTTAAGTCCGTTTATGATCTATAATAATGTGAGACTGTAAAAACAGAAGGCCAGGAGGGCAGAATGAGCATCCTCGGTTTACATCATATCACGCTGGTGAGTTCCAATGCACAGCGGACAGTGGATTTTTATACCAGGGTCCTAGGGCAGCGCTTCCTCAAGCGCACGATCAACTTTGATGATCCCAGCAGTTATCATCTGTATTTTGGTGATGAAACGGGCAGCCCCGGCTCTGCGATTACGTTTTTCGAGTGGCCGAATGCGCCGAAGGGCCTGCGCGGTATCGGCGGGACGCATCACCTCGCGCTGAATGTGGCTGATAGACAAGGACTCCTGAAGTGGAAACGCCGCCTGACTGACCTGGGCATTGCGGTAAACGGGCCTCTGGACAGGCATTACTTCACATCGATCTACTTTCAGGACCCGGATGGCGTGATTTTAGAGATTGCTACCAGCGGGCCGGGATTCGCGGTGGATGAAGACCCGGATAAGCTGGGCACCACACATCTTGATCCCCCGGTGGAGATGATGGTCAACAACCGTGACGAGGAGCGTATCAAGGCCGAAACATGGCCGGAGCCTGTGCCGGAGATTACGGCGGATATGGCACTGCTGCACGGGATGCACCACATCACAGCAATTGGCGCGAATATTGAGCGTACAGACCGGCTGTATCATGACATTCTGGGGATGCAGCGGGTGAAGATGACCTCGAACTTTGACGATCCTGATTCGGCACACTGGTACTGGGGCGTGGAGAATGGCAAGCCGGGGACACTGATTACCTACTTTGAGCGCAAGCCGGGTGAGACACGCCGCGCGCAGATTGGTATCGGGCAGACGCATCACTTTGCACTGTCTGTGCCGGATGAGGATACGCAACTGGCGTGGCGTGAGAAGCTGATTCGCGCCGGATACAGCGTATCGCCCGTGCGTGATCGGGTGTATTTCAAGAGCATCTATACGCAAGACCCGGACGGGCATATCCTGGAACTGGCGACAGCGGGGCCAGGATTCGCCGTGGATGAGGATGTGGCGCATCTGGGCGAAACGCTGATGCTGCCGCCGTGGCTGGAAGATCAGCGTGAGGATATTGAGCGCATTCTGTCGCCGCTGGATGTTGAACCCTGGCGCAAGCCGGAGATGGCGAAATGACCGGCCTGCATCAAGGGCAGACTGTGCTGCACACGGGGAAAGCGCTGGAAGAAGCTAAGGCCGCTATGATTCTGCTGCATGGGCGGGGCAGCGATGCCGAGGACATCATCAGCCTTGCGCCGGAGTTCCAGCAATCGGATTTCGCTTATCTCGCGCCGAATGCGGCGGGTAATACGTGGTATCCGAACCGCTTTATCGCGCCGATTGAAAGCAACGAACCCTGGCTTTCGTCGGCGCTGCAAGTGGTGGCTGACCTGCTGGCGCACATTGGTCAGACAGGTGTCCCGCTGGAAAAGACGATTCTGCTGGGATTTTCGCAGGGGGCGTGCCTGGCGCTGGAATATGCGGCGCGGAATGCCGGACGGTATGGCGGTGTGGTGGCGTTGAGCGGGGGGTTGATCGGGCCGGAGGGGATGGTGTTTGATTATCAGGGTTTGATGGATGGCACGCCGGTATTCCTGGGGTGCAGTGATGTGGATTTTCATATCCCGGTGGCACGGGTGCATGAGTCCGCTGCGGTGTTTGGCGCGATGGGCGCGGTAGTGAACAAGCGCATTTATCCCGGCATGGGGCATACGATCAATGAAGATGAGATCGCGGCGGTGCGGGGGGTGATGGCGGGGTTGGTGTAAGCTGGCACAGCAGGTTTGATGCGGCAGGTTCAAAACCTGCCGCTAAGTGATTCTGGAAACCTCTAAAGAGGTTGGGGGATTGACCTCAAAGCGTGACGGCGCATCTTTACACGTGTCTCTAAAGTGTGGACAATTACGCGCATGAATTTGCTTTTCATCAGGGAGATATTTCATGCAAACCGATTTGCGCGGGCGTGATCTGATTACGACCCAGGAATGGACGAAGGACGAGATTGAAACGCTGCTGGATGTGGCGTGGGATTTGAAGCGCAGGCGGGCGCTGGGCGAGCCTCATGCGCTGCTGCGCGATAAAGTGCTGGCGATGCTGTTCTTCTTCACCAGCACGCGCACCCGCGCCAGCTTTGAGGCGGGCATGGCGCAGTTGGGCGGTCATGCGCAGTTTATCGACAGCGAGACGACGCAGATCAGTCATGGGGACACGGCTAAAGAGATCGGCGAAATCCTGGGGCGGTACTGCGATGGGATTGCGATTCGTCAGTGTGACTGGAACTTTGGCAATCAGTACATCCGTGATGTGGCGGCGGCCAGCCGTGTTCCGGTGCTGAATATGCAGTGTGATGTGTACCATCCGTTCCAGATTCTGGCTGACCTGATGACGGTCATGGAGAATTTCGGGCGTGATCTGCGCGGCAAGACGATCAATGTCAGTTGGGCGTATGCGGCCAGTTATCAGAAGCCGATATCGGTGCCGCAAAGCCTGGTGCTGCTGATGACGCGCTTCGGCATGAATGTGCGGCTGACTCACCCGGAAGAATACAAGCTGATGCCGGATATTGTGGAGCAGGCCAAAGAGAACACGCGCAAAAGCGGCGGCTCGTTTGAGGTGATGCATGATTTTGACGCGGGCTTTAAGGGCGCGGATATTCTGTACCCGAAAAGCTGGGGCTGCTGGATGACGACCGAAGACAACGAGGAATCGGCGAAAATCGGCAGTAAGTATACCGACTGGATTACCGACTCGCGGCGGATGGAGCTGGCGAATGAACATGCGATTTATATGCACTGTCTGCCTGCTGACCGGAATATCGAGGTGACGGACGAGGTGATTGACGGGCCACAGAGCGTGGTCTATGACGAGGCCGAGAACCGCCTGCATGTGCAGAAGGCAGCGATGGCGCTGACGATGCGTTAGCTGTGGGTCTATAAGTGTTACAGTCTTCAGTCGCCAGCCTAAAGCTGGCGGCTGTTTTCGTTTTGCATAGGCTGTGTAGAAAGAGGGTGGGATGATTCTGGAAGCGGTGTTTTTACCGGTCATCATGGGCAAGGAAGCCGAGTTTGAGGCGGCGTTCCGGCAGGCTTCGCCGATTATCGCGGCCATGCCGGGGTATATCAGCCACGAGCTACAGCGCTGTATCGAAACGCCGGGTAAGTATCTGCTGCTGGTGCGCTGGGAGACGCTGGAAGCGCATACAGTGGGCTTTCGCCAGTCGGCGGAGTACCAGGAATGGAAGCGTTTGCTGCATCACTTTTATGATCCGTTCCCGACGGTGGAGCATTTCGAGGGGGTGGCGTTGTATAATGAGCATCAGGAGGCTGGCGATGATAAACCCACAACTTGAATTACCATTCGAGGAAATTCGCGCGTTTTGTGAGCAGTATCCCATCCGCAAGCTGTCGCTGTTTGGTTCGGCGCTACGAGAGGACTTTAACAGTGAAAGTGATGTGGATGTGCTGGTGGAGTTTGAGCCGGGGGCGAAGATAGGCTATTTTGAACTGGTCGAAATGCAATATGCATTATCCGACCTGATTGGTTATGAAGTGGATTTGCTCACCCCTGCTGCGCTCAGTAAGTATTTCAGGCAGCAGGTTTTGGATACAGCGATGACGATTTATGACCGAAAATAGACCGGACGACGTGCTGAGGTTGCGGCACATCTATGAAGTCGCGCAAAAAGCGATACGATTTACCACTGGCCGAAAA
>JBGSXK010000720.1:0-4089 GCA_041751455.1 Anaerolineae bacterium | reverse complement strand
AACGGCACTGGGCATTTTCTATCAGCCAACATCATGGTACAACGATCAGAAAGGACGAGCGGTGTTCGAACAACTGCTCCACCGCCATCATATTCCGACCCTATGGCACAAAATCCCCTGGCATGATCCTGATTTCAGCCGCCGGATGCTGCGTGAACACCTGGCCCAAGATCACGATGCCGCCAGCCGTCGCATGAGCATTATCGATCTGCACGTACACTGGATTCATCACAAGGTGTTAAGCGAAAGACCAGCCAGAGTTCTTGATTTGGGCTGTGGCCCCGGTTTGTATGCTGACCGTTTGAGCCGATTGGGACACAGCGTGACCGGCATTGACATCTCACCGGCATCCATTGACTACGCACGCCAGCACTGCATGGGAACATTCATCCTCGGCGATGTTCGCACACATGAGTTGGAAGCCGGCTACAATTTGGCGATGATGGTCTACGGCGAACTCAATGCCTTCGCCCCTGATGACGCTGTCGTCATTATTAATCGGGCCTATGATGCGCTCAAACCGGGTGGTCAACTGCTGCTGGAAGTTCATACACAAGCTGCGATAAAGCGCATTGGCAATGAATCATCGACCTGGCACACCGCGGCGAGTGGGTTGTTTTCTGATCAGCCTTACCTCTGCCTGAGCGAATCGGCGTTTGAAAATAACTGCTCACTATCTCATTACTATGTGTTTGATGTGGCATCGGGAGCAATGACACACTACCTGGCGATGCATCAGGCTTATACCGATGATGGTTATCGGCAACTATTGCGGCAATTTGACCATGTGGAATTCCACCCGTCATTGGCTGGTGAAGTGGCGAATACTGGACAGGATCATCTGTTTGTGATTGTGGCCGTGCGCTAAGGTCATATATATTCCCCAAGAACCCCCAGGCGGAATTTTCTCTATGTTCTGATCCCGATCCCGAACTCAGGTTAGTATGACTTTTAGCGCTCGCGTAAAAGTTTTGCTAGAAATTCTTGACGTTCCAGGTGGTTTCTGCTATATTGAAGGTTGTAGATTAGCACTCAAACCTGAGAGTGCTAAAATTTATCTGAAATTCACCGTCACATACGTTACACACATACTTGAGTTAACCAACGGAGGAACTATGTCTCTCAATCTGCGTCCCCTGGGCGATCGGGTCGTTGTCGAACCGTCCGAACAGGAAGAAACCTTTGCAGGCGGCGCGCTCGTGCTGCCCGAAACCGCTAAAGAGAAACCGCAGCAGGGTGAAGTCCTGGCTGTAGGCGCTGGCCGCCGTGACGATGACGGCGAGCGTATTGAAATGGATGTTAAGGTGGGCGATAAAGTGCTGTTCGCCAAGTATGCTGGCACCGAGATTAAGCTCAGCGGCAAGAAGCTGCTCATCATGAAGGAAGCCGATATCCTGGGTATTGTCGAGTAACCGACGCCCCACCCGGGATTTTACGTTTTATACCCTGAAATCATAAAAGAACACTAAGGATAGTTGGAGGTCAATATGCCTAAGCAAATTATTTTCCAGGAACAGGCACGTGCCAGCCTGAAGCGCGGCGTGGATAAACTGGCCGATTCGGTCAGCACGACACTGGGGCCGAAGGGCCGTAACGTGGCGCTGGACAAAAAATTCGGTGCGCCCACTGTGACCCATGACGGCGTGACAGTGGCGAAGGAAATCGAACTCGAAGACCCGTTTGAGAATATGGGCGCGCAGCTTCTGAAGGAAGCCGCCACCAAGACCAACGATATTGCCGGTGACGGCACCACCACCGCGACGGTGCTGGCGCAGGCCATCGTCAATGAAGGGCTGAAGAACGTCGCCGCTGGCGCGAACCCCATGCTGATTAAGCGTGGTATCGAGGCCGCGACAGAAGCGATTACCCGTAATATCCTTGAGCAGGCTACACCCATCGAAACCAAAGAAGAAATTGCCAACGTCGCCAGCGTTTCCGCGCAGGATTCCGAAATCGGTAATCTGATCGCCGAAGTGATGGACAAAGTGGGCAAGGACGGCGTGGTCACTGTCGAGGAAAGCAAGGGTCTGGAATTTGAGACCGAGTATGTCGAGGGGATGCAGTTTGATCGTGGCTACATCAGCCCCTACTTCATCAACAACCCCGAATCGATGGAAGCCGCCATCGAAGAGCCGTACATCCTCATCTACGACAAGAAGATCAGCGCCGCGCAGGACATCGTGCCCATTCTGGAAAAAGTTGTCCAGATCGGCAAGCGCGACCTGGTGATTATCTCCGAAGATGTGGACGGCGAAGCGCTGGCTACCCTGGTACTCAACAAGCTGCGTGGGATGCTCAACGTGCTGGCGATCAAAGCCCCTGGTTTTGGTGATCGGCGCAAGGCCATGCTGCGCGACATTTCTATCCTGACGGGTGGCACTGTCATCAGCGAAGAGACCGGACGCAAGCTGGAAACCGTTACCCTGCAAGACCTGGGACGCGCGGCGAAAGTCGTCAGCACCAAGGAATACACCGTCATTATTGACGGCGCAGGCGACGAGGCCGACATCAAGGGCCGCATCAACGAAATTCGCGGCGAGATTGACTCCAGCACCAGCGATTACGACCGCGAGAAGCTGCAAGAGCGACTGGCGAAGCTGGCAGGTGGTGTAGCAGTGATCCGTGTGGGTGCGGCCACTGAAACCGAGCTGAAAGAGAAGAAGCACCGCGTGGAAGATGCGCTCAGCGCGACCCGCGCCGCAGTGGAAGAGGGTATTGTCCCCGGCGGCGGTGTGGCCCTGCTCAACGCCATCAGCGCGCTGGACAACCTGAAGCTGTCGAACGAGGATGAGAACACGGGCATCCAGATCATGCGCAAGGCGCTGGAAATGCCCATGCGCAAGATCACCAGCAACGCAGGCATGGATGGCTCGGTCATCATCCAGGAAGTACGCCGTGCCCAGAAGAACAAGAAGAACCATCGCATCGGCTACAACGTTATGTCCAATGATTATGTGGACATGATCGAGGCGGGCATCCCCGACCCGGCCAAGGTGACACGCGGCGCGGTGGAGAATGCGGCTTCGATTGCCGCCATGATCCTGACCACCGAGGCGCTCATCACCGATGTACCGGAAGATGACAAGCCAATGGCCGGTGGCCCCGGCGGCGGCATGGGCGATATGTACTAGGCCGTAAGGCTGTAATCCAGATATTTCCACAGGGGCGGCCAGCAGGCTGCCCCTGTTTGCTTATGCACCACAGGCGGAATGCCGAAGACCTCTGCTTCTGTCACAGCGCAAGCGTTTTTTGTATTAAAATGCTACAATGATCTGGCAGGGTACTATGCCCGCACTTGCGAATTTATCTTCTGGCAAGGGTAATGAGTCAACCATCCATTTTAGACCTCCTGCGGCGCATCCAGGCCGGAGATGAAGAAGCTCTGGTAGCCCTGCATGGGCAGTACGCCAATCTGGTCTACTCGGTGGCTTATCGTGTGTTAAACGATGGGATGGCTGCTGAGGAGGTGACACAGGATACATTTCTGCGCCTGTGGGATAAATCGCATACGTATGACCCCCAACGTGGGGAATTTACCGTGTGGATGCTGACGATTACCCGGCGGCTGGCGATTGATGTACTGCGCCAGCGCCAGCGTCAGGAGCCGCGCACGGATATGTTGTTTATTGACGAAGACCCGAACCTGTGGGAACGTCTGGCGGCAGGCAGCAACGGCGAGCTGCGCCGGACGCTGATCGCCGTTGTGCGCCAGCTCCCACCCGACCAGCGAGAAGCAATAGGGCTGGCTTATTTTTATGGTATGACGCATTCTGATATTGCCGCTCATCTTCAGCTCCCGCTGGGCACCGTCAAGACCCGTATCCGTCAGGGTATGAAAAAATTACGAACTGCCTGGTTGGGCGAAAATCCGAAAGCCGGGGATTAAGCGTATAGCTGGTTACAGAGAGTTTATATACTTTTGTAATGAGAATTGTATAAGATCGTAATTTAGAAGCATCGATGCGACGAGCTGTATAGAACCTGAATGGATAGAGAAACGCTCCTTGACCTGATACCCGCCTTCGCGCTGGGCGCGCTGGATGCGGACGAGCGCCAGGCGGTCGAAAGCCTGCTGGCGCAGGATGCCGA
>JBGSXK010000719.1:0-4140 GCA_041751455.1 Anaerolineae bacterium | reverse complement strand
CTGAACCCTGAAGTCGATGAAGGAGAAGTCATCCGCCAGATCGTTGTCCCGATCACATCCAATGACACGGTGGAACGCCTGACGGAACGCATACACCTTAACGAGCGCTTTATTCTGCTTAAAGCCGTCAAACAGTTTCTTTACGAGAGACGGTCACGTAATAAAAAGTAAACAGAGGCCACCTCTTCAGGTGGCTTTTTTATACTACAGGAGGCCTCATGACAGCGTCCAGCACTACACAACTCCGCCGCGCGCGGGATTACGCGCAAATCTATCAGCCGCCAAAGATTGATGGCGATTTTCTCAATAAGCATATCATTACCGTAGACCAGTTCACTCGCAAGGATTTACAGGTGATATTTGACGCAGCGACCTCACTCAAAAAGCGCATTCGCCAGAGTGACAGGGGCGTGGTCGAACTGTGTAGTGGCAAGGTCATGGCGATGCTGTTCTTCGAGTCCAGCACCCGTACTGATATGTCCTTTCAGGCCGCGATGGTGCGCCTGGGTGGTGAGGTCATCGGCGCAAGTAACGGTGTACAGTTTTCCTCGGTTTATAAGGGCGAGGACCTGGCCGACACTGTGCGCGCTGCCGGGTGCTATGCCGATGTCGTCGTGCTGCGTCACCCGGAAGTCGGCTCATCCTACGAAGCCGCCTATTATCTGGATAGACTCCGTGACAAAATTGGCCGCCAGCCCATCATCATCAGCGGTGGCGATGGCATTGGTGAGCATCCTACCCAGGCGCTGCTTGATATGTTCACTATTGTAGAGATGAAACGCGGCATTGATGGCCAGACTATTACCATGGTGGGCGACCTGCGACATGGACGCACGGTACATTCTCTCGCCAAACTCATCGCGCGCTTTGAGGGGCAAAAGGTCACGATCTGCTTTGTCGCGCCGGAGTCACTGAGGATGCCTGCCGAGATCGTCGCGCGGCTGCGTGAGCAGGGCATCACCGTACACGAAACGGACGACCTGAGCGAAGTCATCGACAGCAGCGACGTGATCTACTGGACACGGGTACAGGAAGAACGCTTCACTAATAAAGCTGATTATGAGGCCATTAAAGATGGCTTCATCATGACTCCGCCCGTACTGGCTCAGGCCAAACCGGATGCCATTCTCATGCATCCCCTGCCACGCAAGCACGAAATGGGCACCGGGGAAGATCACGACGTGCTGGATGCCGACCCGCGCGCCGTCTACTTTCAGCAGATGGAAAACGGCATGATCGTGCGTATGGCGCTGCTGGCGAAAGTCCTGCGCGGTGTCTATGTGTGAGGCAGACGTATGCAAATCAAAATCCCCGGTATGATTGACCCGCATGTCCACCTGCGTGGCATGGATTGGGCATACAAAGGCACCTTCGCCAGTGAAACCGCTGCGGCGCTGGCAGGCGGATACTGGGCGGTACTGGATATGCCTAATACTCTGCCCTCGACCATTGATCCGCCCAGCCTGCGCCATAAGCTCACCGAATTCGGTGCACAGGCAGTCTGCGATTGGGGCCTCTATTTTGGTGCATCGGCTGAGGGTAATCAGACTTATTATGATACGGTAATCGGTCAGGTCTGCGGCCTTAAAATCTACAATAACCAGACCACTGGCGTACTGCTGATTGAAGATCAGGCCATCCGTGCGCAGCATTATGCTGTCTGGCCTGCGGGTAAGGTCATTGCTGTCCATGCCGAAGGCGAAACCATACGGGATATTCTGGCGCTGGTGCGCCAGTACCGCAAACATACCCACTTCTGCCACATCAGCACTGCCGGGGAAATTGCGGATCTCAGCGCCGCCAAACAGGAAGGTCTGCCTATCAGCATCGGAGTCTGCCCGCATCACCTCTATCTGAGTGAAGACGATTTACCTGTACTCGGCCCGTTGGGGTTGATGAAACCGGAACTCAAAACCAGAGCCGACCAGCAAGCGCTCTGGGATGCGCTGCAAAGCGGCATCATCGACGTGGTAGAATCCGACCATGCGCCGCACACACTGGACGAAAAACACTCCGGCAAGCCTGTTTATGGTGTACCCGGACTGGAAACCACTCTGCCCCTGCTTCTGCTGGCCGTGAAAGAAAGACGGCTCACCTTAGAGCAGGTGGTTGATCTGGTCGCCCATAATCCGCGTCGTATCTGGGGACTATCATGCCCGGACGATACCTATACTATGGTAGATACCATCGAAACGTCCGTCATTGAACGGGGCAAGCTGCACACGCAATGCGGCTGGTCCCCGTTTGAAGGACTGCGTGTTTATGGGCGGGTGCTAGCGGTCTACATTCGCGGCCAGCTCGTCTATGAGGACGGACAGGTGAAGGTTGAACAGGGTTTCGGGCACAATCTCTATGCTTAAGACGGCTTTTGTGCGCTTCAGTGATGGCTTTTATCGGGCATTACGCCCGCTGGTATTTCGTGCTTCTGCCCAGACTGCTCATGAGCAGGCGCTGCGTCTTTTGCAGCAGTTAGACCACAGCGAACGCGCCCAAATCCTGCTGCGCACGCTCCACAGGCAGGCCTTTGAGGAACAACCCCTCACCACCGGCGGCGTGACTCTGCCCTATCCGTTTATACTGGCGGCAGGTTTCGTCAAGGGCGCGGGCTTCACTAATGAAGAAGAAGCCTGTGCAGCAGTGCAGCGTGACGAAAACATCATGCCCGGCTGGTATACCATGCCGGGGCTGGTCGGCCCGGTCGAGTTCGGCTCGTTCACGCGCTGGCCGCGCCCTGGCAATTCCGGCACCGTCCTCTGGCGGGATGCGCCTCAGCGCTCGACCCAGAACCGTGTGGGACTCAAAAACCCCGGTGCGCGGGCTGCCGCCGCGTTTATGGCAAAAAACCGGGCAAAGCTGCCCCCTGCATTCGGCATCAATCTTGCCATCAGCCCTGGCCTAGATGACCCGACACAGGAGCAGCAGGAACTACTGGAAGCGCTTGGCTTTTTTACCGCGCAAGGTATCCGCCCCACATGGTTCACCCTCAATGTAAGCTGCCCCAATACCGAGGATGACCCCCAGGGCCACCAGACCGAACAGCGCACTCGTCATCTCTGTGCTGCGGTGGTCTCTGCACTGGATGATGTGCCGCTGTGGGTAAAAATCAGCCCCGGCCTTGCGCCAGAGCAGTATCATATCCTCCTGCGCGTCTTTCAGGAAACGGGAGTGCGGGCGGTCATCGCCACCAATACCCTCGCGCAGCCTGTCCCTGGTCAACCTGCTGTGACGGCAGGCGTGGGTGGCGCGCGACTGCATTTCACGGCGCTAGAAACTGCTGCGCTCCTCGTGCGTGAAAAAATAAAACAGGGGTAGACTGTGGCTGTCATCGGCTGCGGCGGCATACAAGATGGCCTGACCTACCGCGAATATACTCACCTGGGCATACAGGCTGTACAATACTGGTCGGCACTGGTCTATCGTGGGCCGCTGGCCGCAGCGATTATTGCAAACGAGGCTAATCATGTCTGAGCTACAGGTCGCACGGGCACTTCTCGAAATTGGCGCAGTGGGCTTTACCCCCCATGAGCCTGTTACTTTCAAGTCCGGGATGCTCTCCCCGGTCTATGTGGATAACCGCCGCCTCATCGCCCACCCTCAACACTGGCACATCATTATTCAAAGTTTCCAGGATTTGATTGCGCATCAGGCGCTTTCGTTTGATGTGATTGCCGGAATTGAAACAGCGGGCATTCCTCATAGTTCTGCTCTGGCCTATACGCTGCAAGTTCCCTCGGTATTTGTGCGCAAGGCCGCTAAAGGGCACGGCAAAAAACGCCGGGTCGAAGGTGGTGATGTCAACCAGAAACGGCTTTTGCTCATAGAAGATATGGTCACGACAGGTGGCAGCAGTCTTTCCGGGGTCGCTGCCCTGCGCGAGAGTGGAGCCATCGTCGAGCACTGCCTGACCATCACCAGTTACGGCTTAGAGATGTCCAGGGTGGCCTTTGCCACTGCCGGGGTACATCTGCACACCCTTGCCCCGTTCATGCTTATCGCAGAGGAAGCGCTGCGGCAGGATTACTTCGGCCAGGAGGAAATGCTCGTGATTGAGGATTGGCTAAATGACCCACATGGTTGGGGGGAAAGGCAGCAGCTACGTCTATGATGAACGCAGTGGAAAAATATAATCAACGCGCGTTG
>JBGSXK010000718.1:0-8577 GCA_041751455.1 Anaerolineae bacterium | reverse complement strand
TTAATTGTATAGTGGTGAGTATGAGCAGGGGTATAAATGCTGTCTGCGTGATTGCTGGTTGGGAGCTTGTGCTATGAGCCGTTGGATAGGTTATACACCGGATGAGAATCAGCTGGCTAATTTTTTGAGTGGGTTGGCTCTGGTTTTGATTTTACTTAGCCTGTCGATAGTGGTACTGCCTTATCTTTTTCAGGAAACCCTGTTGTTTATCGCACCGCCCTTTTTTGTGACAAATACTATTGCGGGTTTAGCGCTTTTAGCATGTCTGGCCTGGTTTTCGGCGGCAGACGTGCGTCGTTTTCGGGCGATGATTTATGTGCTGGTGGGTGGTTTTCTGGCAGGCGCAGCAGCTTTTCTGGCGATGTACCTGCAGCCTGTTGTAGAAACTCAGGAAGCGCCTTTGCTGTTGGGCTTTGCCTTATGTGCTGGCGTGGCACTGCTGCTGGCCGGGCTCATGTACCGCGCCAAAAAACCTCAAGCCTCATGGTTGCCCTGGATTCCAGCAAAACCTTTAAGTACATGGGAACAGATTGCTCGCGTGGTTTTTGGGGCTTTTGGTTTGGGATCACTGGGCGCAGCGGCAGGGTCTATACTCCTGCCTTATCTAAATATTCCCCTGCTTAATGACCTGCTGGTGAATCCTTTTATGATTGCAGGCTCGTCCGTTAAGATCGTAGTGCTTGGGTTGTGCGCACTGCTCGTTGCGCTGGATGTGCGCCGCTATACCCATTACACACAGATGATCACCGTGCTGGTGATTGGTCATAGTGCTTCGTTTCTGGCCATAGTACTTTTGTGGCTGCTGGGATTTGGACGTTTTGGGGATTACGCACTTCTGATAGGTGGCACGATGGTGACCGGCGACCAGATGATGTTTGGCGCGTGGGCGCTGGATGTGGTGATTATTGGTGGATTTTTATTTCTCGATAGCCGTATCAATCGTGTGCTGCTCGACCATATCGGCTTCTTCAATGCGACAGAGTTTCGGGCGATGGAAGCTATTGCGGAGGCGTTGGTGGCAGGGGAAGATGCAGAACTTGTGCTGCCACATGAGATTGTCCTGCGAACGGACAGCTACCTGAAGTCATTCCGGTCTGAGCGCCTGTCACTGGCAAAACTCGCGGTGGTGGGTTTGCAGCTTTCACCGCTGGGTTGGTTGAAGCCACCAGTGACCTATATGAACCCTGCAGCACGCAGCGATTTTATTGATCGACGCTTTAAGCAGGAAATTATTACCCCTTCTCTAATCTACAAGCTGGTGGATGGCTTTGTGCGGTTGGTAAACCGACTTTTGCTGCGGTTGCGTGGTCGCCCTGCGGAAGAAGTAGGGGCAGCTCTGAGTTTTATAGGCCTGCTGGAAGCGATGCTGCGTTTCAATATGCAGCTTGTCTATATTGGATACTACAATAACCCGGATGTGTGGCCGAAGCGTGAAGACGGCAAAGGTATAGGGTATGTGCCATTTTCCCAGCGGCCGAAGGATTTCCCGGTGGTGCCACGTCGTCCCTATCCACCGCTAAATGTGATGACCCCGGAAACACTGGAACGGCAAGGACTTGATGTGATCTCCGATGCCGATGTGGTGATTATTGGCTCTGGGGCAGCCGGGGCGATCCTGGCAGAACAGTTGGCAGAGAAGGGCAGGCGGGTGCTGCTGCTGGAGAAGGGGCTGTATGTCCACCCCGATGAGTTTAAAGAAGATGAAGTCAGCATGATTAGCCGCCTGTATAGCGATGGCGCATTGCAGATTTCACAGGCGCTGCGTTTTACGGTGTTACAGGGGAGCTGCGTTGGGGGCACGACTGTGGTCAACAATGCAGTGTCGTTTAATACGCCGCGCTCTGTTCTGCAAACCTGGAACAACCGCAATGCAACCCCTGTGATCGACGAGGAGAAGTTTTATCTTTCACAAGAGGCAGTGCGCAGGCGGTTGCATATTCAGACCATCAAAGCCGGGACACGCCAGCCGCTTGATGGTGGGGTGCTTAATCATGGTGATGGTGTACTGACCGCAGGAGTGCAGAAATATTTTCAGGGCAGGCCTGATAGTTATAAATATGATGTAGTACAGGCCAACATTGTAGACTGCCTGGGGTGTGGTTATTGCAATATCGGTTGTAAGTATGGGCGTAAACTCTCGATGCTGGACGAGGTGCTGCCCGCCGCACAGCAGCAGCACGGGCCGGAGAATTTCCGTATTATCTCCGAGGCGCAGGTGACACGGCTGGTGGAGAGCGGGGGTAAGATTACACAGATCGCCGTGCAGATAGAGGGCAAGCGCCAGCTTCTTATCAATAACCCGAAAACTGTGATTGTCAGTGCAGGCACTATCGCATCTAGCTGGCTGTTGATGCAGAGTAAGATCGGACAAGGTAGGCTGCCAGTGGGGCAGGGGCTATCATTCAATATGGGCAGCCCGCTGCACGGCCTGTTTGATCGTGAGCTGAACAGCTACGATGGCCTGCAAATCTCTCATTATCTGGCGTTGGACGATCATCCGGGCTTTGTTTATGAGTCCTGGTATAACCCCCCAGTGGCTCAGGCACTTGCCATGCCGGGTTGGTTGGATACACATTTCCAGAATATGCAAAACTATAATCGCATAGCTGGGGTTGGGGTGTTGATCGGCACAGAGTCGAATGCCTACATTGTCCCAGCCTTGATTACGGGTGGGCCAGATATAGTTTTCCAGCCTACGGCAGGGGATATGAAAAAGCTGGTGGATGCACTGGTGATCCTGGGAGATATTTTCTTCGAGGCGGGTGCACTGGAAGTCTATGCTTCTACCCGTAGCTACCAGAGCTATCGTAACCGGGCTGCCATCCTTAGCGCACAAAGCGAGATTGACCGCCTGCGTGAGTTGGTACAACATGATTATGATATTCTGCTGGGCACAGGGCATCCGCAAGGGGGGAATGCATTGGGGTCATCGCCCACTAACAGCGTGGTGGGGCCAGACTTTAAAGTGTTTGGCTATGATAACCTCTATCTTTGCGATGCCAGTGTGTTTCCAACTTCGACCACGGTGAACCCTCAGCTTACAGTGATGGGACTGGCCCATTATGCAGCACAATTCGTGACATGATTGAGCCATAGGAAAGGGAAGGGTATGGATGTAAAACCGAATGTCGGACACTACACATTGCGCGAAGCGGCTGAAATCCCGGAACATCCATCGTGGCGGACACGTCTGCGAGGGCTGCTGGGCGCGAAAACTGTGGCTGAACCACCACAGGCTAGTGCCCAACCCCTGCCCGATCCCCGTGTGTTCCAGCCCACAGATGAGGGCAGTGGTATCTTTGGCACATGGATGCTGGATAAGGCTGGGCTGCCTGCCTATGAATATACCTGCGATCAGTATGAAGATGAACGAGCCGCTTACCCCAACAGCGAGAATCTTGACCGCCGTGACCACTGGCATCAGGTGGGCAATCAGCGCATCACCGCATTGGCCTCTAATGACGGCATTATTCAGGTTTATCTCGGAGATCGGGGTGGTGTACTTCTCAATCGCTTTGAAGCGTGGGAGTATGAGCGTCCTGACCCTGGGCTGCGGGCACTGCTTTACCGGCTCACCCGCTGGCTTGTGCAGTGGGCGACCCGCATTTTTCAGAAGTATCCTGGCCTGACTCCTTTTGCAGTCCCCGCGCAAAGTGCTGACATGCCAATACAGAACTGTCCGCGTGGGATGATTTCTCCGGAAATTTTAAGCCAATGGCAGGCGGAACGCGGGGGTGTCACGCCGCAGGGAGTCAGCTCATCTCAGGTAAAGCATCAGCATCAGGCACCAGCAGCGCGTTATGCCTTTACGGGCGGCTATAGCTATCTTTATGATGGAGAGGTGGCCTGGGCAAGTGCTTTCCGTTATCGTATGCCAGGCACGAAGCAAAAAAGAATTTTTGGAACAGGTTATTTTGAAACTGAAAGCACTTATCGCGATATTCGCATAGTCAGAAACACATACGCTCCTTATGGCGATTTTCCCCTCCTGCTGACCGATGTGAAAATCGAGAACCTACGCACACAGCCTGTAATACTCAGCCATTATGAATACTGGGACGTAAACATTTATCAACTTCAGCTTGAGTGGCTGCGAACAGGACATTTCGGTGCGGTAAGTGACGACCGTCGCAGGGAGATCAATCGTCACTTCCAGCATACAATGGAGTGGATGGATGATGCTGCCACACTATGCTTTAAGCAGGCGGTACACCGACCTCCGCCCGCACAGTTTCTGGAGATGGAGAAATCCTGTGATATAAACTGGCATCCTCCCCATGTTTTTCTGACCGACCTCAGCGGCCAGCCAGACGCGTTTTACGTTTATGCCAGCCTGTTCTTTGGGGCAGGGGGGGCACGGCAGCCAGATGCTGTGCGCCAGCACAAGGCAAGTGATCAGATCGGTGCGGAGGTGGTTACTGATGCCATTCCTTACTGTATGGTGCTGCGGCGGGATGTACATCTTAAACCCGGTGAGATCATTCACTTGCGTTATGCTTATGGGACGCTGCGCCCGGACGAGAACCTGAATATGCTTGATATGTTTCGTCAGCCTGCTGCTGTGCTCGACCAGACCATGCAGGACTGGAAAACGCATCTGGCTTATTTCACCACTGGGCAGGATCATACCTTGCAGCGCGAGATGTACTGGCACGCTTATAATCTGCTTTCATCCACCGTTTATAACGCCTTTCACAATGTCCACCTGATTCCGCAGGGGTCGGCCTATCTTTACCTGCATGGTGCAGATGGCGCTCCCCGCGACCAGGCCCTCTTTACACTGCCGATGACCTATCTGAATCCCAATCTGGCGAGGGATATGCTGCGGTTAATTATGCGGCTCACGGATGCCAAAACCGGGCAGATTGCTTATGCATTTGCCGGGCATGGCATAATCTCTGATGGCATGGGCATTCATACCAAACCATCCGATCTTGATTTGTTTTTCCTGCTGGCAATGGGTGAATATCTCTCCGCCACCGGGGATTTCGGATTTCTTAATGAAGAAGTACCATTTTATCCATCGGATGAAAATACGGCAGATAATGCCACTGTTTTAGATCACATTCGTACAGCCGTTGAGCATATCTTTGAAGGCATAGGCACAGGAGATAATGGCCTCATTAAGGTAGGTTCGGGGGATTGGTCTGACTCCATTGTGCTGGAAACTGCCTTGAGTGACGGGGTGGGACCCTTTGGAGCAACATATCAGAATTCCAAAGCTCACGGGGAGTCTGTAATGAACAGCCAGATGGCGTTGTATATTCTGCCTTTGATTGCTGCCCTGATCGCGCCGTATGATGCCCAGCTCTCGGATTATATTTATGATCGCCCGAAGCAGCCTGATCGCCTGGAACGGCTGAAGGAGGCTGTAGCTAACCAGTGGGACGAGCGGGGTTGGTATAAACGGGCTATTTTGCGTGGCCACAGCAATCAGCAAATTGAGATCAAACATTTTTGCCTGGAATCCCAGCCCTGGGCGCTCATTAGCCGGCTGGCACATGATGAAGGCCGTGAGGCAGAGCTGATTGAAAGGATTGATGAGCAGCTTGACCGCCCTTCACCAATTGGTGCCACACTCGTGGAAAAGGGTATGGTGTGGCCTGCGGTTTCGCAGCTAATGACGTGGGCATATGCGCGCTGTGGGCGTGATCAACTGGCCTGGCGCTCGCTGAACCGGAATACTTTCGCAGCCCACTCATTAGTCTATCCGGCAGTGTGGTTGAATACTTGGTCGGGGCCTGATGGCATTAATGGGCTGAGTGCCCAACCGGAACAGCGAGGTGGTACATGGTCAAGCCCGATCACGCCAATGACGGATTTTCCGGTCATGAATGCGAACCAGGATGCGATGGCCCTGTTAGGATTATTACGTGTCTGTGGAATTGAACCTGCTCCCAATGGTGATGGTCTGGTGATTCATCCCCATGTGCCGCGTGAGCGTTTCAAACTTGTGATGCCGCTGCTGTCGCTGGAGGTTCAGCCAGGACATATCGCAGGCCGGTATCGGGCTGTTGCTGCTGGCAGTCGGAAGTTATACGTGCATGTGCCGCCGGGGGCTGTGAACATCGCTGCGCGCGTCCAGGATGTGAGCATTCTTGATGCTGCTCCCAATGCTGCCGGGCAAGTTGAACTGCCACTTGTTTTCGTGGCGGACCAGATCATAATATTTGAAGTGAAATGGCAGACTTTACCGGCTACCTGAGGCAGGGGTAATCTCAATGGCCTTCAAAGAGGTAAGCTGCTTTAAATGGCTGCCATCGGGTGCGACAAGATATAACTCTCGGTTGCCAGATTCTCCGGCGACAAAGATGATTTTTTCTCCCCTGTGACTCCAGACAGGGTGAGCAGGAGTTGGGGCATTTAGGGTCAAACGCCTTATATTTCCGCCATTATCATCCATCACATAAATCTCGCGGGTCTGGTCACGGTTAGAGGCGAACGCAATCTGCCTGTTATCCGGGGACCAGGCCGGGGTCATATTGGCGAATTTGCCTGTAGTCAGGCGCTGCAGGCCCTTGCCGTCAGGCTGGATCACATAGATGTCCCCGATCCCCTTACAAAAAGAGCAAAACATGATCTGTTGTCCATCACCAGACCAGGCGGGAGGCAGGTTGCCACAATACTCGGTGAGCCAGCGCGCTTCACCGCCATGTGCCGGGACGGTATAAATTCCATAGCGACCTTCGCGTTGTGATTGAAAAGCCAGGGTCTGGCTGTCTGGTGACCAGGCGGGCAGGCTGTCATTGGCGGGGTGATTGGTAAGGTTTTTTAATATGCCACTTTCTACATCGACGGTGTAAATTTCCTGGCTACCATCGCGATGTGAGACAAAGGCAATCTGTTTGCCATCAGGTGACCAGGCTGGAAACCAATCAATGTGGGGGTGGTTGGAGATGTTGCGGAGATTACGACCATCCTTATCCATCACATAGATTTCAAAACCGGAAACAAATGCCAGATGCACCCCATTCGGCGACCAGACCAGCGAACTGCGTCCCGGAAAATCGCCATTAGCAAACAGCCGATGCAGTATTTGGTGCTCTGTGTCCAGCGTGTAGATTGCCTGCTGGTTGTCATCTCTTGCAAGAAAGACAATGGAGTGATCAGGCTGATATTTCCCTGCGATTAAAATCATCCCCAGGAATAATACAAAGGTCACTGCCACTGTTATACTGAGCCGGACGAAAAGCGAAAAGAAGGCACTCTGGGAAGACTCAATGACAATTGGCATGATGGTTTTGGTGGACTCTGGATTCGTGAACCCGGCTGGCAGTATATTATAACTTGTATCTCTACGAGGCGTATATTTTTGATGACCACCTTTACCCGTGACCGCTTTACCTGGTTAGCGTATTTCATGCTGGGTTATTTCGCCTACCTGCAGGCCAGCCCTGGCCCATTTATGCCCTTTCTGGGTGCGGAACTAAACTTCAGCTACGCCGAACGCGGTTTACACTTCAGTGCTTTTGCGGTGGGTATTATCTGCGCCGGGCTGTTGGCCGATTATCTGGCACAGCGCTATGGACGGCAGATTGTTTTCTGGGCAGGTGGGGCAGGTATGGGCCTGAGCGCCTTGCTGCTTATTTTAGGGCAGTCGGTGGTGCTTACGGTCAGCAGTATGTTCCTGATGGGGCTGGCGGGGACATGGCTGCTGATTATGCTGAATGCTGCGCTGGCTGATCTGCATAATGAGCGGCGTGCGGTAGCTTTTACCGAGGCAAACATTTTCGCCAGCATTACGGGTACACTTGCGCCGTTGCTGGTGAGTGTGTTCGAACGCACGGGTATAGGCTGGCGTGGTGTGATTATCCTGGCAGTGTTGGCCTGGGGGCTTTGCCTGGTATTGTTCAGGCACACGCCTGTTCCCAAGATGGAGAAAACCACGTTGATGGCTTCTGGGAGGCGCGAGCGTCGCCTGCCGGGTATATTCTGGGTGTACTGGTGGGTGGTGTTGTTGATTGTCTCGGTGGAGTGGTGTGTGATCTTCTGGGGCGCGGATTTTCTGGAACGTGTGGTTGGACTGGCCAAAGTGGATGCCGCAGGCGCGATATCCCTGTATTTTCTAGCAAATATAATAGGCCGCACTGCTGGTAGTCGTTTAACTCGTGTTTATTCCGGGGACACTCTGTTGATTGCAGCGATTGGGGTGGGTATATTCGGCTTCCTGCTGTTCTGGCTGTCACCTGCTGCACCGCTTAATTTAATCGGGTTGTTTGTGACAGGATTAGGTGTGAGCAATTTATTCCCGCTGGTGCTTTCGGCAGCCACTCGTCTTGCGCCTGAACAGGCAAATACGGTGGGCGCGCGGGTTTCACTGGCGGCTGGCCTCGCCATTCTGATTATGCCGCAAATGCTGGCAAGCGTAGCCGATGATATTGGCATATGGTCTGCTTATGCGATTGTCGCGGGGCTGCTGCTGGGCTTGTTGTTTGCCACATGGTTTGCTATTCGTCTGGCTGCGCGCAAAGCCCCACAGGTGATTGTTGACTGGCGCTAAACTTATTTCTTGAGGAGCAAAAGTATGCTGCGGGTAGGGTTAATCGGTTGTGGTAATGTCGTTAGCTATGGGCACCG
>JBGSXK010000717.1:0-8205 GCA_041751455.1 Anaerolineae bacterium | reverse complement strand
GTGATACTTACCGCGCGATAGTCGATGGCCTGACCGCCCTCAATACCCTGCTGGCGGCGGTCAATAGCACACGCCATCTGCCCAACCGCCGCCTGCCATTTTCATCGCTGGAGCGGGCGCTTAACGCGGCGATGACCCTGGCCGATAACATGCATGTCATCGGCAAGCAGGCCACAGCCAGCCCGCGCGATGCGCTGGAAGCGCTGGACAACAGCCGCATGATTGACCCCAATAACGACTCGTGGGAGCTGGTACAGCGTCTGCTGGATGGCCTCTACGAACTGCTGGGCACTTATCAGACTTATGTCCCCGCGGCGGATGGCAGTGACCTGGAGGGCTGGCTTAAAGGCTCGCAGGATGATCTGGCTCCTTTTCTGGAACGGCTTTTCGATGAAATGCTGCTCGGCATGACCGAGGGCCTGAACATCGCCGGGCAGGCCTGGGAGGCCTATGCCAATGCGCTGCTTCAGGGCAACCGGGCGGGTGCGCTTAATGCGCTTAATCAGGCCACAGAGGCGGTCGGCACCATCAGCCCCACGCTGGCCGGCTGGTTCAATCACCTGCGCTCCGTAATTACCGGTGCGCACTACGTGGAGCGCCATGCTCTCTATGGCGGGCTGGGGCGGGCGCTGGCCGATGGCTGGGAGGCCTTTGACCGAGGACGGCTGGCCGATGCCGAACAGCTCGGTAAGCGCGCCTATGAGATTGCCCGCACCGACCCGCAGCGTTTCGCCGCACAACGCCTGCAAAAGGTGGCGGAATTCAGCCGGGGCTGGGTAGAGCGCAACGGCGTGAACGCGCCCAATACCACTAAGGCCGCGCTGGTATCCATCGAGCGGCTTTTTACAGTCACCGAAAACGAAACCCGCGAACACTTCGCCCGCCAGATGCCCAGTAAAGACACTTATCTTAAGGCGATGGGCAAGGGCCTGGTGGAGCTGTATCATCGCAGCAGCACCGCGGCCATACGCATCCTGTTTATGAATTATGTGCTGCTGGGGACGCTCGATGCCCATGAGGGCGAACTGGAAGATGCTTACTTCTGGTACGAGGCCGCCGTTAAAACACTGGAAGGTATGGGTGCGCGTCATGTAGCCGCCCGCACCCTGGAAGAATTCATCGAGCGCCGCCGTGATATTCTCGCGGGCGCAGAGCTTCTGAATCAGTTCACTGGCACTCACAGTCTCGCCGGGGTGGATGCCGCGATCAAACAGCTTGAGGAAAGCCCACAGGCCAAAGCCCTGGCCGCCGGGCAGCACAGCCTGCGCGAACTACAGGCCGCGCTGCGCGATTGGTCGGATGGCGAGTTCCGCCCCGCCGGGTTGAAGCTGGAAAACGCCATTAACGCCGTCAATGATGTCGAGCAGGCGGCCAATATCACCCTCACGCCCTTTCGCACCTGGCTGGTTGAATTACAGGCCAGTGCCGCGGAGCTGCATACCCTGGCGCGGCAGATGCGCGGAGTTATTGAGTCCAGGCCGGATCGACCTGATAAGATGGTGCTGGAAACGCACCGCCGCCAGTACACAGTGACACGCGAACAGCTAGGCGAATCGTATGCCGCGCCGTTGCGCCAGTGGTTAGAGACCTATCAGGCGTTTCTGGGCATCTATATCGATGAAACCACCCGCCGCAGTACGAAGCTGGCGAAATTTAACGAGCTGTTCCGCGCTATGTTTATTGATCGTCATCCGGCTTACCCGCTCTACCGCCACTGGTATGACCTGACCGAACAAGCGCCGGAGTTTCCCGCGCCGCCTACCGACGAACCTACCCCGCGCATCGCTGAGGGGGAGATCATCACTGAAAACGATTATCGCAGCCCGCCTGCCGAAGCGGCAGAGGACGACATCTATGAGGACGAGGAGGATATGCCTCCTGCGCGTTCACGACGTGGATTTCCACGCCGGGTGCTGGTGGGGGGATTGGTCGGGCTGACCGTGCTGATGATCGCGCTGCTGCTCAGCCAGGGCAATTCGTCGGGCGCTGGTGTGATGATCGCGCTCACGATCACCGACACGCCCACTGTCGATATGACCGGGACGGCAGTGGCCCAGGCTGCCGCCGTGACGGAAGAAGCCACCGCAGTCCCGGCTACCACAGTGCCAGTAGCGGCTATCAACCTTGTCACGCCTACGCCGCTGCCGCTGGAAGCCAGCGCCACCCCTGTGCCGACGGAGGTTCTGTTTACCCAAACACCCACTCTGACCCATACACCTGTGCCATCTGCCACGCCGACCAGCACCGATACTCCCACCAATACCGTTACGCCCTCGGCGACTCCCACGCCCACGCTGCCGCCGCAGGGCGTGCAGGGAGCGCAAAATCTCTTTGCCCTATTCAGCCGTCTGGAGGTGATGCCCTGGCAGAACGAGCAGTTTTCGGCCAGTGCCGACGCGGGCTACTGGCGTTTGGGCGTGGGATCAGAGACACCGGGGGAAACCATTTTCCTGTCCATCCCCACAGAGATGCTGGAAACCTATTACGGCAATAACGCCGCCAGCCGCATCCGCCGTGTGGAGGCGACCCTGACGCTGTTGTCTTATAACCCGCCGCTGCTGCTGGATAATGCCGTTTACTTTGGCCTGCTGCTGCAGGAGGCCGCCAACCCGGCCAACACTGCGGGGGTACATATCAGCCTCGCTCAGGCCGGGGTTATCAACCTGGGCCAGCGCATTGGGGATAACGTGCGCAACCTCAGCCAGCGGGCAGTGGGCGCAGTCACCGTGCGGGTGCGGCTGGATCGTGATCCCTCTACCGGGGAGATCATTACTTTTATCAATAACGAGCAGCTTGGCTCGCCTGTCCCGCTGGCAGGTACAGACGCGCCGCTGCTGCCTGTCCTGTTCGTCAAGGATGGCGGAGTGATCGTCAGTGTAACCGATTGGAATATAATGTTGCGTTAGAACCTGATTTTTAACAACCCTTAACAAATTTAAGGGAATACTTAATGATATTCATACTAAATCTATTTACTATTTACTTTTAATCAATTGTTTTGTACAATATGGGATGACGACCACTGCACGAGAATAGGTCACCCCAATGAATGAAGATCATGAATATAGCGCCCATCTGCTGCTGGTGGGAGATAAAAGAGCCAGCACTCTATTACTAAAGAGTGTTCTGGGACGCGATCACCACATCACACTGGTTGCCGATGACCTTCGGGTGCAGCACCTGCTGTCCGGGCAGGCGTTTGATCTGGTGCTGGTGGATATGGATATGCCGGACTTTGATGGCCTGGCGCTGCTTAAGCGCATCCGCGACAAGAAGGATTACGAACAACTACCCGTGATTCTGATTTCTGACTCGGCGGAAGGCGAAGCCATCGCACGCGGGCTGGAAGCAGGGGCGAGCGATTACCTGACCAAACCTTTAGACCGCCATATCGTGCAGGCACGGGTGGAAATGCAGCTAAAGCATAAACGCCTGGCCGATGCGCATCGGAAAGCCATTGAGGAACTCAAGCACATCCAACAGATGCGTGACCGCTTCTTCAACACGGCCTCGCATGACCTGAAGAACCCGATCAATAATATGCGTATGGCGCTGTTTCTGCTGCACAGCCTGCTGGACGATAACCCTGGTGTGCGCCCGCTGCTGGATAACATCAATCTGGCGCTCAACTCCATGCAGGACATTGTGCGCGACTTCCTGGACACCGCCGCCCTGCAAGGACAGGAGCTTGACCTGCAACTGAGCTGCGTGTCTGTGGAAACTGTGCTGTGGGAAGTCGCTATGCAGTTCGACATCGCCGCTCATAAAAAGCAGATCACGCTTAAAGTGGCACAGTCCGACGGTGAAGTCATGGCCGATATGCGCCGTCTGACACAGATTCTGAGCAATCTGGTGAGCAACGCCATCAAGTACAGCCCGCCGGAAAAGCCCGTAATTCTGAGCTCGGCGGTGCAGGATGATTATGTACGCATCAGCGTCGTGGATCGTGGGCCGGGTATCCCGCCAGAGGAACGCGACCTGCTCTTTAGCGAGTTTGGTAAGCTGAGCACCCGCCCAACAGCAGGCGAAAGCAGCACCGGGCTGGGCTTATGGATTGTCAAACAGTTGGTGGCGCTGCAAAACGGACGGGTAGGTGTAGAGACTCCGCCGGAGGGTGGTTCGATCTTCTGGGTGGAACTGCCAGTCTGGAGGGCGGACGAACAGGCTGAGAGCAGCACCCGCCCGAATGCGCTGGCCCCTACAGCATAAAACGACTTTACGAGAGCAGTGAGCGAAAACTCACGGCTCTTTTTTAAACCCCGGCATGTAGATGCGAATACGATCCGCTTCATCCCTGACCAGCGCGTAAGATGGATAGCGCATGACCACCCACGACATCCACAGGTCACCAACTGCGCCCGAAGCGTTCAGTACCACGATCAGGCCAATATAATAAGCCAGCGCGTCCGAGACAAAAAACATAAGCGTCATACCCAGCGCGGTCATCACCACCAGCGGTGCCAGCGCAATAACCAGAAAGGCGTTACGCGGAAAATAGGCGTTGTCGGTGGTCGCGTACATCACACCCATATCGAGCCGGATGCCGTAACGCGGTTTATGCCCCATCCAACGGATCGCCAGCCCATGAATCCACTCATGCAGGGTATAGGTGATGACCAGCACCAGCGCCACCGCCAGCAGCCGCCCCCACCAGGGCATATGATCGAGTATCTCGCTGCCATATACCCCGCGGACCCCCTGTACAAAGTGCCACCATCGATCCATCAGCAGCAGTGAAATAACCAGCGGCACAATAGCGGCCAGGTTGAGCCACAGCAGGGTGCGTCCCTCAGTGGCGACCAGCAGCCGCACTTCCTGATAATGCGGCGGTAATTCATGGATGGGCGTGGCTGGTGTTGTCATGAAGTCTATTCTACACCGCCTGCAAAATTGCCGCTTTCAGATCTTCATCATCCGACTTATCAATTTCCACCGTGTCGCAGCCGTGAAAGGCCGCAAATTCGCGCACGGCGGCTGCCATCCCAGCGGTCAGATCATCGTTCACCTCGGTGCCCGGTTCCAGGTGCAGCGCGTGAATGCGGAAGCAGCGCGACTTGCGCTCAATCTTGGGGTCGATGCGCCCGACTAGCTGATCCCTGTGCAGAATGGGCAGCACATAATAACCATATTTGCGTTTGGGGGCAGGCGTATACAGTTCGATCCGGTAATAAAAGCCAAAGAGCGCCTCCACCCGTGGACGATACCAGATCAGATTGTCGAATGGTGAGAGAAACGTCGTCACCTGCGGCATGTGCTGCCCGGCTTCCACCTCTTGCAGCAGCGGCCAGTCGTCCCGGTGGATATACATCGGGGTCTTCATATCCTCCACCTGGAGCGGCAGCACCTCGCCACTTCTGACCATCTCCATGATGTTTTGCTCAGCGGTGCGCTTTCCCAGGCGGTAGTAATCGGCGATATCCGCCACAGTGCCGCTGCCCTGCTGCCGCAGCCCGGCCATTGTCGCCCAGCGCTGCCAGTCGTCGAGCGTATAATCCAGCTTGAAATCGTGTTTTTCCAGCACATGCTCGGTCAACTGGTAGTAACGGTGGAAGTTCACACGGTGGCTGATCATCAGGTATCCATGATCGAACAGGTATTCCAGCGCCATCTTGGCCGGTTTCCAGTTCCACCAACCGCTCTCACCATCACGCTGGGACTCAAATTCCTTGGACGAGAGCGCCCCCTGCTCCCGGATTTCCTTCATAACCCATTCGACGGTTTCCGCCGGGTTGCTGCCCATATCACGATAAAAATGGGTGCGGGTTTCGCGCTTGTGGCGGATCCACGGCTCAAAGTAAGGGTAATGCTCGATAGGGATCATACAGGCGGCATGTGCCCAGTATTCAAACAGATGCCCATCGGCCAACAGCATATCGAGTTCGGCAGGGTCATATAACCCTGCGCGGCTGAGCATCACCAGATAATGGCTGCGGGCGGTCACACTGACAGAATCGAGCTGGAGCAGGCCAGTACGCCGGATGATCTCCAGCAGAGTCTCCCGACTGCTGTGGGCCGGACGCTGGTGCAGGCCCTGCCTGATGATGGCTAACCTGCGGATGGCCTGTAGTGTGGTGGTCTGTGGAGTCATGGTGTCCCCCGTCATCATAGCGAAAACATTTGTGCTATTTTACCGCGGAAAATATTTCCGACCACTTTAAGGCCATCTGACCAGGTCAGGAAGGCTGGTTCGGCCTCTTTAAAAATAAGGCGGTGCGTGTGACTTCAATGCAGATCACACCATCCTGGTTACGCCCGACGTGTCTGAGTGTGACCAGACCGCAGTCCGGGCGGGAACGACTTTCACGCCGATCGATGACTTCCGTCTCGACATAGACCGTATCACCGTGAAAAAGCGGGTGGGGGTGACGGATGTTTTCGTAACCCAGGTTGGCGATGATCGTCCCCTGTGTGAGATCACCCACGCTGATGCCGACCACCAGCCCCAATGTGAAAATGCCATTGATGATGCGTCGCCCGAATTCAGTCTGCTGAGCGTAAGCTTCGTCGATGTGGAGCGGTTGGGTGTTGAGCGTGAGGCTGTTAAACAGCACGTTATCGGTTTCGGTGATGGTGCGCCCCAGCGGATGCTGGATTTTCAGGCCGATTTCCAGTTCTTCATAAAACTTCCCTGCCATTTGCGTAACTCCTCAAAAATTGGGGTGTTATCAATACCGGGAATGTTAGCGGAAAACCGTTGAGAAGCAATTCATCTGCGGAAGGGCTTTTGGGGGTTAAACGGAGCGCCCGGCATCGATCTGATGCCGGGCGCTCCAACGTTAAACGGCCTGAAGTGAGGGGGGACACTTTCAGACCGTTTAAGAGGGAAGGACTATGGGAGGTTCTTGTCGAACCCTTTGGTCCCATTTGCCCGCGAATCTGGCTTACAACACATCTCACACCACTTTGGAGGACGGAGGAATCAACTCAACTCTTCCAGATTCGCTTAATGATACTATATGGGGGTATCGTAAGACAGGAGTTAGTTCTACATAAGCGCGAGATGAGAACGCGAAAATAACAAAATGCGCTACAATCAGGCTGGACACAATGCACCTGACCTGACGAGCAAAGACGAATTTACAGGGGGCACCAATGGCTGAACTGCCTGTACGGGAGATGGTACTGTACAAACATGGTGTGGGCTTTTTTGTGCGTGAGGGTGCGATAGAGGGTGAGCGCCTCACACTGACTTTCCGCCAGGATGAAATTAATGACGTGCTCAAAAGCCTGGCGGTTTTTGATCGCAGCGGCGGGCAGGTGCTTGGTATTCATTATCAGACACCGATGGACAGAGCCGCACGGCTGGCGAACAGTTCCATTCACCTTTCCGACCAGACCAGCCTGGGCGACCTGCTGCGCGATCTGCGCGGCAGACGGCTGCTGCTGGGCATCGAGGTAAGCCCTGGCATAGTGGACACCTTCGGCGGGCGGGTGATTGGTGTGGACGAATGGGAAACAGAGCATGGACGGCGGCCTCATCTGGTATCGCTCCTGGGCGATGATTGGCAGGTGCGTGCCTTCCGTTTTGCCGACCTGCGCACCGTTACTATCGAGGATGGGCTGGCGCAGCATGATCTGAGTTACTTCCTCGACACCAGCATGAGCGAGGATACCCGCCGCACCGTCAGTGTGCGCCTTAGCGCCGGGGAGCATCAACTGGTGGTATTCTATGTCGCGCCCAGCCCAACCTGGCGCGTAAGTTACCGGCTGGTAGCGGAAAGCGAGGAGGGCGGCACAAAGGGCAAAGCCCTGCTGCAAGGTTGGGGCCTGCTGGACAACCGCCTGGAAGAAGACCTCGATAATGTGCGTGTCACCCTGGTGGCTGGCCAGCCGATCTCATTTATTTATGATCTGTTCACCTCGCGTATTCCAGAGCGCCCGCTGGTGCAGGATGAAGCCCGGATCGCGCCGGGGCCCATAGAGTTCGCGGCGGAAGCATCGCTGGCGATGTATGACGAAGATGTTGCAGAAGGCGTGTTGGCGATGAGAGCAGAACGGGCCGCACCGATGATGAAACGCAGTCTGCCGCGCGCAGAGATGGCCCAATCGATGGCCGTCAGCACCGAAACGAAGGACTCCGGCGAGTTCTTCCAGTATCTTGTTACCGCACCGGTTTCGGTCAAACGCGGCGAGTCTGCCCTGGTGCCTATCCTCAGCAGCGAGATCAATTATGAGCGTGAACTACTCTATAACGGAGCGAAACTG
>JBGSXK010000716.1:0-5833 GCA_041751455.1 Anaerolineae bacterium | reverse complement strand
GGGGTATGCACCAAACAAGTCTTCGTACATCTCCAGGCTGGCGACAGCGACTTCCAATGCATAAGCTGCCCCATCCAGCACCCCCCCGTTCTCGGCAGGGACAAGCGCATCAGGGTAGGTGTACACCTCGACTACCACCCCGCTTGCAGCCTCTGCGCTAATCACACTAAATTCCTCGCTCAGGCTCAGTGTAAAATCACGCGAGTCCTGCACGAGGAAATGCCATCTGCGCGCGTTCTCCTGGCTGACTTCTCCCGGCCCTGCAATCATCAGGGTTTCCCCTGCACCAGTGACATTGAGTGTAACATCCCAATCAGCCACCTCCGACACGGTTTGCTCACCAATCAACGAGGCCTCGCGGATCACCCAATCGCCATTCAGATATGGCGCGACCATAAGCAGCCAGTTGCTCAGGTTAAGCTGGCGCGGAGTATGCCCCAAGAAGCCCTTAAAGGCGCTGATCCCCTGCCCAATCTGCGGAATACGAAGCTGGAAGGCAGTCTCAATCTCTAATCCACAATCCGGCAGAAGCGCCTCTGGCAGTTCGACAGTCATGCGCCTTCCTGTGATCTCATAGGCTGCGGGTTCGCCCGCCACGCTGACCGTCCCTGCTGTAAACGCGCCCGGCCATTGATTAGCCTCCACATTCAGCACGATCTGCGGCAGCCGTTCACCGGTGCGGTTGACATAGCGGATCGTCTGCCGTGCTGCCAGTGCTCGCTGGGTGTAATTCAGGTTTGCCACTACTGTATGCCGCACAGCAGGCAAATCTGCCAGCGGGTCGCATTCGGCTTCTGCGGTCGCAACAGGTAAATGTGTCGAAGTGGGCGAAATTGACGGGATCGCGTGCGCCTGGCGGTTGACGGTGGGCACCAGCGTGGCCGGAACCACTCGCACCGTAGTTGCAGTCGGCAGTTGAACCGGTTCGACACTGGTAAAGGCACAGGCCGAAAGCGCGAACATAATCAGGGGGAAAATACGTATAGAAGACATAAGGAGGCATGATACACCGGTAGCCCCGGCTTGCCAATGATACCCCGTGCATAAGGTGTGCTTTTCTGCACAATTCACCTGTGGTATCATCCAGAGTATATTATTCACCTCATACTCATTTTCATCAGGAGGAATCAGATTTGACTTATCCCTCTCTACACTCTCAATTAAGGGGTCTTATTCGCCTTACACGCTGGCAGGAATATGTAGCTTTCGTCATACCGCTGACGGTGGTCGGCGCGCTGATGGCTGCGCGTCCCAATGATGCCTTGCTGGATTGGCGTTTAGTCGCCGTCACCCTGGCAAATATCCTGGCAGTGGCTTATGCCTTTATGATTAACGATATTGAAGACGCGCCCGATGATGCCCGCGACCCGGCTCGTGCCGCCCGTAATCCTATCAGCAGCGGCGAGATCGGGGTGCGGATAGGATACGCCGCTTGCCGGACAGTGGCCGCTGCTACGCTCATTCTCTATGCGCTGGGTGGAGTCACCGTGTTTCTCATCGGTCTTGCCACGCTGCTGCTGTCTCACCTTTATTCATGGCGCCCTGTGCGCCTGAAAGCCTGGCCTGTCACAGATATTGTTTCCCATTCACTCATGCTCAGTGGGCTGCTGCTGCTGGCAGGCTATTTCATTTATGATAACCAGCCCGGCCTGGTCTGGTTTGTCGCCGCCTGTGTGACACTGGCCTCAGTTTATGGACAGCTTTATAACCAGCTTCGGGATTATGACATGGATAAAGCCGCCGGTCTGCACAACACCGCCATTATCCTGGGGGAGCGCAACACCCGCATGGCGATGTATCTGGCGATTGGCCTGGCAGGGGTTTGCCTGCTGGCAGCTATTGTGCAGGGGGCATTCCCGCTGTGGTTGGGGGTGGTAATGCTGGTGAGCATCGGCATTAGTATGTTCTTCCGCCCCACCACGGATATGCGCGGTGGTGCAGCCGTGGATGTCAGCGGCGCAGCCCAGATTCAAGGACTCATCGCAGTCAATCTGACTATCAGCATCTGGCTGGCCGAAGTCCTTTTTACACAGGTGTTCCGCGTTTGATATTCCACCTGAAAACGACTTACAGCAGGCTCTCGATATGAGAGTCTGTTTGTTTTTCTTAATGGTTGCGGGTGCAGACTGGCATGACTCACAGTTGACCACTAAAATTGAATTGACATAGGGATATAATTTGAGTGGCAATTTGCATGGCAAACAGCACGACACCCCACATCCTGGTCGTGGATGACATTCCCGAAACGCTTGAGCTGATTTCAAACTGGCTCGAACTACACAGCTTTCAGACAATCCTGGCGACCAGTGGGCCTCAGGCCCTCAAGCTGGCTGCCGAGGAACAGCCCGATCTGATTCTGCTGGACGTGATGATGCCGAAAATGGATGGCATCGAAACCTGCCGTCAACTGAAGGCCAGCCCACAAACCGCCAGCATTCCCGTTATTCTCGTGACCGCCAAAGACCCCACCGACGCGCGCGCCGATGGCATGTTCGCTGGCGCGGTGGATTATATTGCCAAACCTATTAATCTCCCTGATCTGGTCAGCAAAGTGGAATCTGCGCTGCTGAACCGCCAGGGCGAAAGCATGGATGTCCAGCGTTTGCTGGAAGAAGTAGCCCATACCACACTCACCATCATGGGGAGCGCGCTGGTCTGGTTGCTGGCAATCGAGCAAAAGAGCAACACACTCAACAGCCGTGCCCTTGTCACCAGCAGCGGCTCGCTGCACGAAAATGATTTCCTGGCTATCGTCGGCAAGAATCGCCCTGCGCCGCAGTTCCCCCTGGAAGACGAGGCCAACCCCTTGATTGCGGCGTTAAAATCGCGCAAAACGGTGGTCAATATCCCCACCCGACGGTTGCAGGAAATCCCCTCCACCCAACCCCTTTACGAGGCTATGAAACAGCTTCACCTGGGTTATATGAGTGTCGCGCCTCTGGTGGCGGTAGGACACCCTGTTGGAGTCATTGTGCTGGGCAGTTATCAGCCGCAGGAGATGGAAACACCGCGCGCTCAGCAAATGCTGGCCGCTTTTGGCAGCCAGGCCGCCATCGCCCTGGATTATGCTCGCCTGATGCAGGACCTCCAGCGCCGCGAGGAAGACCAGGAGAGCGAGAAAACCTTCCGCCAGATGATTATTGATACGATGAGCGATGCGCTCATTGTCATTGATGCGACAGGCAGCATTAAGTATGTTAATCGTCGGCTGCTGCGTATGACTAATTATCCTGCCGACAAGCTGGAAGGACAGTCCGTTGGCCTCTTGTTTCACCCAGATGACCGCCAGGAGGTTATGACAGGCTTGCTGCGTGAAAATGCTGCTACCATGAAATTCGACCAGCGGCTTATCACCAGTGATGGCCGGGTGATCCCGGTGCTGATGTCGCGTTCACGATCACAGTCCAATCAGCTAGACAATCAGGTCATCGTCCTCAGCGACATGACCGAGCAGAAAGAGCGTGAATCTGCGCTGGAACGACAGACCAGCCGCCTGACTGCCCTGAACAAAGCTGCGCAGATCATCGCTTCCAAGCTTTCCCTGCATGATACGCTGCAAAATATCCTGAATTTTGCCACCCAGGTAGTCGAGGCGCAGGGGGCTTCCCTGTTCCTGGTCAACCGCGAAAACAACGAAGAATTATTTGTCGTCGCTGCGGTCGGGTATGGTGCGGCGGAGCTTATCAACATGCGTGTCCCCCTGGGCGAAGGCATTGCCGGGTGGGTCGCCCGCGAGGCCAGGCCCGCGCTGGTGGCCGATTTGCAGAATGATGAGCGCTTCTATCGCGCTGTGGACGAGCAAACTGGTATTGACACCCGCTCCATGATCGCTGTGCCGCTGGTTCATGCCAAAGAAATTATCGGTGTCATCGAAGTGGTGAACAAACTGAACGATGGCGTATTCGATATGGACGATATGCGCCTGCTCGAAAGCATGGCCGGCACTGCTGCCGTGTCCATTATGAACGCGCGCTTTTTCGACCAGTCTGAGCGACGTGTGGCGGAGCTGGCCACTCTGCTCAGCGCCAGTGAAGCCGCCTCCTCGACCCTTGAATTTGGTAATGTTCTGGAGCGTATTGTCCATAACCTCACAGGCAGCCTGGAAGTCAGTCATTGTATTCTCATGTCCTGGGACGCACCGCACCATCAGCTAGAAACCCTGGCCGAAGCTTCAGATGTTTATTGGGATTGGGTGGATACCGCTGGCCCTATGCGGCCTGTTGTCACGGGTTCGCTGGTGGAAAGAGTGTTCAGCGGTGAACAAGCCCTCGTTCTGTCGCTAGGTGATCAAAATATACACCCGTCAGACGATGCCTACCTGCGAGGCACAGGGATGTGGAGTATGCTGGCGGTGCCTATCCGCCTGCACGAGACCCTGTGTGGTACTGCTCTGTTGTACAGCAACAACCGTGAGGGGTACACCGAGGAAGATATTCAGCAGGCCAGTAAAATAGTTCACAACTGGCAGAAAAGCCTCACTGTAACCCAGACCTTGATCGAAGTCACCGAACCCGTGATCGATAGCCTGACCGAGCAGCTTCGTAAAGTAGGAAGCACTTGCTGGCTGGTGATTCAGGAAGGATCAGCAGACCTTGCACGTATTATCAGCGAATCGGGCTTTGCAGAATGGACAGAAGGCGACGGCCCGCACATCCCCATCGCTAGCTACCCAACCCTGCAAAGCGTGATTACGCAGAAACAATACCGTCTTGTTTCGATAGACAAACTCCCCCACGAAAGCCTGGAGTATCAATGGTTAACCTCGCGTGGTGGCCACACCTGCCTGATGGTGCCCCTCGTAGCCCATGGTGTGGCTATCGGCATGGTGGCACTTATGGACACCGTTGCTCGCAGTTTCGATAATCAGGAGATCAATCTTGCTCAGGGAATCGCCAATGTCGTCAGTAATGCGATGGAAAACGCTCAGCTCTTCCAGTCGCTGCAAAGCCGCGCCAGAGCGCTGGAAAGTGCCTACGCTGAACTGCAGGAGGCTGACCAGGCCAAAGGTGAGTTTATGCAGAATGTCTCGCATGAACTGCGTACCCCGCTGATTCATGTATTGGGCTATGCTGAACTGCTGGCAGACGAAGCTTTCGGCACGATGAACCCTGAGCAGCGCGAAGCACTGCAGACAATCGCCCAGAAGGCGCAAAAAGTGGCTAATATTGTGGAAGATATTGTTTCTGCTCAGGCGCGTGAGACCCACAAACTTGACAGGCAGACTGTTGATCTTATTGCGCTGATTAACCAGGGGTTGGAAGCGTGTAACGGACAGTTTGAAGAAGCGGGCTTACAGGTGATTAAGCATTTTCCTCATTCTACGCCTCAAGTGCTGGCAGACCCTAAACTAATTACCGAAGTCATTGACAAACTTCTTGACAATGCGATCAAATTTGGCCGGGATGGAAAACGCATAGAAATTATGGTGCGTGATACGGAAGGCGCTTTTGTTCAGTTTGCTATCAGGGATTATGGCATCGGGATTGACCCATCCGAACATCAGAAGATTTTCCAGCGGTTTTATCAGGTCGATGGCGGTGCAACCCGTCGTTACGCGGGGGCCGGGCTGGGGCTGGCTGTCGCCAAGTCCATCATCGAGAGTCACAGCGGACGTATCGGAGTCAAAAGCCACCTCAACGAAGGCAGCATTTTCTACTTTACCCTTCCCAAGTACGATTATCTTCACCGCACATGAAACCGAGCCACCATGCCACTCAACGAGATTCACAATATCCTGTTTAACACCCACATCCTCTACTCAGTGGCGCTGGGGCTGTGGGCTGCTTTCATGGCTGCCCGCGATGAACCTATCTCCGGCAACTTCTGGGGCGCG
>JBGSXK010000715.1:0-2541 GCA_041751455.1 Anaerolineae bacterium | reverse complement strand
GTGCTGCTTGGTGCGTGGACTCTCGGCGAATTCAGCGGTTATCTTGCGCCACAGCGTTCATGAATATCTCGGTCATTGTGGCGGCGCAGGATGCCTCTGGTACTTTGATCGCCTGTCTCGACTCGCTGCTGGCACAGGCGGATGAACTGGAAATCATCGTCGCTGATGCCTCGCGCGATGATACTGCCGTTCTGGTCGCCGCGGGCTATCCCTCGGTGAGGCTGATCGAACATCCCTGGCCGTGTGCGCTGCCACATCTGCTCGGCGCGGGGATCGCTATCGCGCAGGGGGATATCATCGCCATCACTGAGGCGCATTGTGTCTTCGCACCGGACTGGTCGCGGGCGGTGCTGGCGGCGCACCAGCACACCTCGCCGATCATTGGCGGCGCGGTGGAGCCGGGAGCGGGGCTGCGCCTGACGGACTGGGCGCTCTACTTTGCCGATTACGGCCAGTTTATGCTGCCGCTGGCCTATGAGGGCGAATTGCCGGGCGAAAATGTGTCCTTTAAGCGCGACCTGCTGGAAAGCTCGCAGATTGATTTTGCGGCGGCGGGCTTCTGGAAAACCTTCTTCTGCCAGCAGGCTGTGCGAGCCGGGTATACCCTACTACTCGACCAGGCTATTATCGTCCGCTATAATCGCACTACTGGCCTGCGCGAGATGCTGGCGCGGCGCTGGCAGCATGGCCGCTGTTTTGGGGCGATGCGACCTCTCACGCCGCCCCAACGCGTTCTGTTTGCGCTGACGGGGCTGGCGCTGCCGGGGGTGCTGACGGCGCGGCTGGTGCGCCGGGTGTGGGCGAAGAATCGTTTGCGTTCTGTATTTATCCGTGCTCTGCCGCTGGCACTGCTGGCGATCCTCGCCTGGTCTGCTGGCGAATGGTGGGGGACGCTGGCTGGAAGTGGAAATAGCTGTAACTATGTCTGAACAACCGCAATTATCTATTGTGATCGCGTCGCTGAATGGCCGCCCGTACATCGATTCCTGCCTGGCGGCGCTGATGAAACAGCAGGGCATGGTGTCTGCCGAGGTGATTGTCGCGGACTGTGTTGGGGCCAGTGTGACCGACTTTGTCCGCAGCGAGTACCCCCAGGTGCGCCTGATCGCTTTTGATGAACCGAAAAGCGTGCCCGAACTCCGCAGCGCGGGGATTCTCGTCGCGCAGGGGGATGTTATCGCCATCACCGAGGATCACTGTGTTCCCCCTGAAGACTGGTACGAAGCGCTCGTCCGCGCCCACGCTGCCTATCCTGGCCCGGCGATTGGCGGGGCGGTGGATAACGCAGCGACCGAGCGCGTGATGGACTGGGCAGTGTACTTTTGCGAGTACAGCAACTTCACCAGTCCGGTGCCTGCGGGTGTGGTGCATGACCTACCAGGACCCAATGTCTCGTACAAACGCGCCGCACTGGACAGTATGCGCGATATGCTGGTTGATGGTTATTGGGAGAACTTTCTGCATCAGCGGCTGGAATCACTGGGTTATGAGCTGTGGTCAGACCCGACAGTGAAGGTGTGGCACAAGAAGCATTTCACCTTTGGCTCGTTTTTGTCCGAGCGCTTCCATTATGGCCGCTGGTTCGCCGGAACGCGCAACCAGTTTACCAGCCCCGGCAAGCGCCTGTTTTACCTGGCGTTCTCGCCGCTGCTGCCGCCGCTGATCCTGAAGCGGCTTATCAGCCGGGTTCGCAGCCGGGGGCGGCATTACGGCGCGTTCATGCGGGCGCTGCCGCTCATCTTTGTGTTCACGCTGGCCTGGGCAGCGGGTGAGTTTGTCGGCTATGCCACCGGGCCGGGACGCAGTGTGCTGAAGCTAAGCTGATGCGCGTCGGGATTGACATCACAAGCTGGGCAAACCCGCGCGGCTATGGGCGTTATACACGCGGCCTGCTGACAGCGCTGCTGGCTGTGCCCAGCGAGCATGAATGGGTCTTTGTGGTCGATTCTCAGACTTATGCTGCTGGTGAACTGCCGCCCGGTCCGTGTTATGTCGTTGTGCCCACGCGCGAGGCCCCGGCGCAGGCTGCCTCAGCAGAAGGGCGGCGCGGAATCGCCGATATGCTGGCGATGGGTGTGGCTGTCGGGCGCGAGCGGTTCGATGCCTTCTTCTTCCCTACGGTTTATACTTATTTCCCGGCGTTCACTCGCGTGCCAGTTTTGTTGTGTATTCATGATGTGATCGCCGAGGATTACCCGCAACAGGTGTTCCCGGATCGGGCACAGCGGCGTTTGTGGGCGCTTAAAAGCTGGATTGCCCGGCGGCAGGCGCGGGTGCTGCTGACAGTTTCGGAACATGCACGCGAAGGCATCGCCCGGCGTTTTGGCTGGCCGCTGGAACAGATTCATGTGGTCGGTGAAGCGCCAGACCCGGTTTTTCGCCCCTTGCTGGATGCTCACGGCCTGCTGCCGCGTGTCGGCCTGCGGCCTGGTGAGCGGTTTATCATGTGCCTGGGAGGGCTGAACCCGCATAAGAATATTGGCCTGCTGCTGCAAGTGCTGGCGGATGTGCCGGAGGTGCGGCTGGTGCTGACCGGCCCCG
>JBGSXK010000714.1:0-7015 GCA_041751455.1 Anaerolineae bacterium | reverse complement strand
GCCGTTTTTGCCGCCGTGCAGCGCGCCGTACGCCGTGCCCTGGTTGATACTCCCCAGCCTTCCAGCCTGCACAGCGGGCGCAGTTTTTCGATGCCAGATTGGGGGGGGATGGATCAGCAGCATACGGCAAAAAACACCTGGCAGATGGATATGAATCTGGAAATGGAAAGTCCTGGTGCCTTTGGGCATCAATACACCCCATCTACTGTACAGGGGCGTACATCAGAGGGCGACCCAACAGCAATTCCATATGATGCGTCTGCCCCGGCACGCCCACGCACATTACCGATGCTGCGAGTGGTCGGACAGGTAGGCGCGAGTTATATCGTAGCGGAAGGCCCTGCCGGGCTTTATCTGGTCGATCAGCATGCCGCCCACGAGCGCATCCTGTATGAGCAGTTCATGCTGGATTATGCTCGTAAAGCACCTCTGGCGCAGTTTACCCTCTCTGCGCAGACGATCAGCCTTCCTGCACCAGAAGCACGCTTGGTCGAGGAAAATCTCGAAAGATTGCAGACAGCAGGTTTTAAGCTCGAAGCCTTCGGCGCAAACACCTTTATCATCCGCAGTATTCCGGCCATGTTGGCCGATCAGGATCCGGTCATGGCCGTGAGCGCCATCCTGGAAGAACTGGAACATGGACACAGTCCTGGTCAGGCGACCATTGAGGAAAAAATCATCCAGCGTGTCTGCAAGCAGGCGGCAGTGAAGGCGGGAACTGTCCTCAGCCTTGAGGAAATGCAAAGCATCATCCGTCAACTGGAACGCTGCCAGTCTCCACTTACCTGCCCCCACGGTCGTCCGACTATGCTGCATATGAGCAGCGACACCCTCGCACGCGAGTTTGGCCGTAAGTGATTACTACCGACTCTGCCAGCGGAAAACACGAATCTCTGGCGTACCACTTACCACCCGGTACACATTGCTTTCGTTAGGTTTAGCAACCGAGACCGTCCAGTTGATCGTATGGGTCTCACCGTCTGCCGGGATCATCGTCTCTGGCATCATTAAAGAAGTCGAGCGTGTGATGGCATTATGAACCTGTTCGCTCGTCGTATCAGTAATTTGCACCAGATAAACTTCGTCGGCTTGCAGGACCCCAACACTCACCCACTCCAACAGGAAAACTCCGGCCTGTATTTCTGCACCCTGCGGCGGCGAGATCACACGAGGCGGCATGTAAGTTGGCGTAGGAGTAGGAGTTTCGCTGCCTGAAGGCGTGGGGGAAAGGGTCGGAGTTGGGGTGGGTGCGGGCGCGCGTACTACCTGCCCAACATTCAGAAACGGATTACAATTTGGGCCGCCACTGGGAATCTCGAAATTGCAACCAAAGAACGCAACATCAGGGTTAAGACGCGCCAGAACTTCCAGGGTCGTCGCATAATTGGCCGCAATATCAATAATGGTCTGCCCCTCCTGCACCACATGCTCAAGAATACCCGTTTCGACATTAAGCCCGGTCTGCTCATTGGTTGGAGCAAGTGCCTGCGCGGCCAGTACATCGGCAAAAGTCGTTGGTGTCAGCTCTGCTCCCTCTGGTGTAGGTGTGATCGTCTGGCGAGGGATGAGCAGTACAGACCCGACACTCGGCAAGCTGTCTGCATTCACTAAATTATTAAGCTGCACCACTTCCGGTATCACCCCAAAATCTCGATAGCCGTACTGCTGGATGATAAACAACAGTGTATCCTGCTCACGGATTGTATGTTCATAAGGCCCCAGAGTAGCGGTGGGAGGCGGGGGCAGCGTGGGTGGGCCAGAGGTATCCGTAGGTGTTGCATCTTCCAGCACAGGTCCCACGGGTGCCGCTTCAGTCGCTGTCAGACTGGGTGTGAGCGGTGGCTCGGTGGGTGGCACAGTAATTTCAATAGTCTCCACAGTTGGGCTGGCTTCACCTTGTGGAGCAGGTACAAAATTACAGCCCACCAGCCCTGATACAGCTCCACATAACATCACAACAAATTTTATGCGCATCCACGTCATGAATTATTCTCTGTAAGCGCTTCCCAGGTGAAAGTCCGCACTTCGGTCGTAAAATATGGACTGTCCGGGCGTTCAAGATCAATCACACTCACCATCCAGCGGTATTCATGCCGGCGGCTCGTTTTACCTTGCCAGTCTTTAGGCACAATGAAAAACAGGTCGGCGGTATCAGCTTCATATTGCACGCCGCTGGTCATATCCTCTACCTGCACCCGATACACCTGCCCCGCACCCAGTGACCCAGTGGCAACCCAGCGCAGTGTGATGATATCATTCCGACGAAAAAGCATGAGATCACCCGGACTCAGCGCACTTGGCGCATTAAAGGTGGGCGTAGCGGTAGGCGTAGGTGTTTCGCTACCCGAAGGCGTAGGCGAGAGTGTAGGCGTAGGAGTCGGCGCGGGGACACGAATTCGTTGTCCCTCGTAAATACTCACCACACATTGTTCGCCCCCGGTATCCAGACCAAAATCACACTGCGAAAAAGTAATCTCCGGATTCAGCTCGGAAAGAATTTTAATGTTCGCACCGTAAAGATAAGCAACCACGATAATATTTTCACCCCTGGTCACAATGTGCCAGGTCACGCCTGGTAGCAGAGTGGCTGTTGCCGGCGCGGGCAATCCTGAAAGCGGATTTATATTGGCCTCAGCAATGGTCTGAGATACTCCGGCCTCGCCTTCCGGAATTACCTCGCCGTCCTCGGATGTATCGTCATTTCCAGGTTGTGTATTAGGGTCTGGCATTACCGTCGGCCAGGGAATTTCCAGCGTTTGGCCGCTTTGAATAAGCTCCGGCGCACCCAGATTATTAATTTCCACCACCAGATCAATCACAGCCAGATTACGATGCCCACAGCGCCCCACTATAGCGATCAGGCTATCGCCGGGTTGTACCTGCTGCATACAGGGGCCGGGTGTCTCTGTAGGCGCAGGGGTATCCGTCAGGGTGGGAGCAGGAGTCACGGTATTGAGCATCAGCGTAGGGCGTGGTGTATTTGTACTCAGCACTGGTGCAGCTTCGGCGGGTATCGCCGTAGTGGCAGGGGTGGGAGTAAGCGGCGACATCATTGTATAAAGCCGTGTTCCAGCAAGGAACACCCCACTGATACAGGCCAGCACCAGCAGCACCAGCATCCCTCCCAGGATATAGGTTCCGCCACGCCAGCGCAGATTCGTTTCAAAAAGATCTGTTTCCCCATAGTGATGGTCGTATTCCAGCCCATTGTATGACTTACGGGGCGCTTCATCTCCCTCGGCTGCCTGGGGTACACTCTGTAGCGATGCTCCACATGCACTGCACAATGCAGCATTAGGGTGGGCAGGCGTACCGCAGATAGGGCAAATCTTATGTGTCAACCGGGTACCTTCACTCATTATCAAACGAGCAAACAACTGCCCCATTATACTCATGTGCGTGTTCAGCGCGAGGGTCGCCTCGTCACCTGTTGTGTAACGAAAACGACCTCGATGGCTTCTGAGGTCGTTTTGTGACTTTCCGGGCTTTAACTCTTAATCATATTGCTTGGGGTCAAGTGCATCACGCAGGCCATCGCCTACAAAATTGAAACCCAATACTGTAATCATAATTGTAATGCCAGGAAATATTGCATACCACCAGGCATTCGTGAAGTAATTTCGACCCGTATCGATCATGCTGCCCCAGCTTGGATTGGGTATCTGCACACCCAGCCCCAAAAAACTGAGCCCGGATTCGGCCAGAATCACTCCTGCGACCCCTAATGAAGCCAGAACAATCACCGGGGCAATACCATTAGGCAAAACATGACGCAGCATGATCTGCGGTACAGTCGCTCCCAGGGCGTGGGCAGCAGTCACATAATCCAGTTCCTTAAGCACAAGCACCTGACTGCGCATCATACGCGCCACAGAAGCCCATCCGATCAATCCCAAGGAAATAAAAATGCTTTGCTTGCTAGGTTCCATAATGGAGACCCACACAATCAGAAAAACCAGACTCGGCAACGCAAACAACGCATCCGTCAGACGCATAATCACGTCATCAACCCACCCGCCATACCATCCCGACACCAGCCCCATCAAAATCCCAAGCACAACCGAAATTGTCTGTGCAATAAAAGCTACTTCCAGCGAAATACGTGCCCCATACAACAATCGAGTGAAAATATCGCGCCCAAACTCATCAGTACCCAGAAAATACTGGCTGCCGGGAGGTTGCAATCGATCTGCGGCATTGGTTTTGTTCGGGCTATAGGGGGCGATCAGCGGGCCAAACAGTGCCACAAAAATCATAATGCTGACGATAACCAGCCCCACAACAGCAATTCTGTTGCGCATAAATGCTCTGACAAAACGCCGCTGAGAGCCTTGAGAGGATTCATCGCTGAGTTGAGCTACCGAAGACTTCGGATGATAATCTTTATCCTGTATAGAGGTCGTCACGCAAATGGCCTCCCCTAGCTAAAGCGAATACGTGGGTCAATAATGGCGTACAAAAGGTCAGTAATCAAGTTCACGAACAGCACAATCAGCGCCCCATACACTAAAATACCCATAATCACAGGGGTATCACGAGTCTGAATTGCTGGCACAATGGCCCGGCCCAGCCCCGGCCAGTTAAAGATCGTCTCTGTCAAAAGCGAACCTGTCATCAAACCGCCGACTTGAATACCCACCACAGTAACAACAGGAATCAGCGCGTTGCGAAGGTGATGTCGCACCAGTACAGTATGACGGCGCAGCCCTTTTGATTGAGCAGTCTTAATAAAATCCTGCCCACGTACCTCCAGCATGGAAGCACGAGTGATACGAGTAATGATGGCCGCCAGGCCAGTGCCTAGTACCAGCGAAGGCAGCACCATATAAATAAGCTGACCATCGCCATACCCGGCTACCGGAAACAAAGCGATTCCTGTCTTGGATTGCGTCAAAAATAACTGGGCGATTAACCCTTGCCAGAACACAGGCATTGATAAGCCAATTAATGCCAATACCACGACCGAGTGGTCGATCCAGGAATACTGCTTGAGGGCTGACACAATACCTGTAGGAATCCCGATGAGTAAGGCCACAACCATCCCTCCAACCATCAGTTGCAGGGTGCGGGGCAGACGATAGCCGATAATATCAACCACATTTTCACGCTGAATATACGATCTACCGAGGTCGAGCCGAGCGGTTTTCCATAAAAAATCCAGATACTGCACGGTAAATGGACGGTTCAGCCCAAGCTGTTCCTCCATCGCGGCGATTTCTGCCGGATCCAGGCGGTAATATTCTTCGCCCAGTGACGCACGAATAGGATCACCAGGCATTAAATAAGCCAGGACAAACGTGATCGTGTAGATAATCCACAGTGTCGGGATCATCTGGAGAATACGTCGTCCAATATACTTGGTCACGCCGCTTTACCCCCTGCAATAAACTCAAGGACAAAAAACAGGGGCGACTTGCGCCGCCCCTGCCTTCAATCATCCGTTCTGAGGCTTAAGGCATCATCTCGGTATTCAGGCTGACTTCCCACAATGGCGCGGTGTAAGTGCCACCACCTCCAGGATTAAAACCCTCGACCCAGGGCTTTTGCAACCAGGACACTTTGCTATAGGCCGAAGGAATGACTACCGCGTCAGCCATCACAATGTCGTGTACCTGCTGGTAGAGGTCTTCACGGATCGTCTCATCCAGCTCGACACGCGCAGCACGCAGCAGATCGTTGACTTCAGGATTGTTATAGCGCATCGAGCCACGCCCTTCCAGAATCAGGAAGTCAAATACATCAGACGGGTCGAGCAAGCCTGCCGCCCAACCATTCTGGAAGATCATCGCATCATCCTGGACAATACTGTCCCAGTAGGTGCCACCATCCTCAATTGCAAATTCCACCTGCACACCCAGCGATTCCAGCGATTCCTGCCAGACAACTACCTGAGCCTCAGATGAGATCGACTCAAGAAGGTGAATCTTGATGGGAGGCAGACCTTCCCCATTGGGGAAACCAGCCTCTTCCAGAAGCTCAGCAGCTCTTTCCAGATCAAAGTTATAGATTGATGCCGGCGTGGATGCAGGCATAGACGGAGCCAGCATTCCCAGATTGGCCGGGAAACGCGCGCCTTCTTCAAAAATATTCCAGGCAGTCTCACGGTCAAGCGCATGGCTTAAGGCCTGCCGCACCAATGGCTGCTCCGCCAGGAAACCTGTTTCCATGTTAAATCCCCAGTAACGGACATGGAGGCCGGCTTCTTCAGTGAATTCGTCACCAAACTCCTCAATGATGGCGCTGCGCTGCCCGGAAGGGAACGAAAACAGGAAATCGATCTGATTTTCACGATAGTCCAGCAGGGCCGTATTGGCATCACCGTAATTGATAAAGCGAATCCCATCCACCAGTGGCACACCCTCTCGCCAGTAGTCTGGGTTGGCATCCAGAACAATCCTGTCTTGGCGCAGCCACTCAACAAACTGGAAAGGGCCAGTCCCCACCGCTTTATTATTGATTTCTTCGCCAAGCTGCTCATAGGCCACAGGTGACGTAATCGAGATCATCCCGTTGATGAGGAACAGACGATCTGGCTGCTCCAGGATAACCTGCACTGTATAGGGGTCAACTTCCACCAGACCCTCCACAGTTTCAGCCTCGCCTGCCGTGTAAGCCGCAGCACCGAGGATAGCTTCCAATTCGCCCGCCTTGCCAGAGACCTCTTCATCACCGCTGAGAGCAGTGGTGTAATTCCAAATGACATCATCAGCGGTAACTTCGCGTTCACCCTCGCCATATTCCACCCCATCGATCTGATGAAACAGGACACCCTCACGCAAGGTAAAGGTGAACACCTGATAACCATTTTCATCCTCGGTCACTTCCCAGCTTTCCGCCAGGGCAGGTTCAATATCACCTGTGTTCGGATTGTAACGGGTCAAACCTTCAAAGATATTGCGTGTCACTGTCCCGATGGCAATCGTGTCTGCCGTAAAGGGATTCATGTGTTCAGGATCTGACGTAATCGGATAACGGATATAAACTGGCCCATCCTGCGCCACGACCAGCAGCGGTA
>JBGSXK010000713.1:0-8074 GCA_041751455.1 Anaerolineae bacterium | reverse complement strand
TACGCCGTGAAGGCCAACGCCAGCATCGATGTGCTGCGCTTCGTGGCGGCCAAAGGCGGCGGCTTCGAGATCGCGTCGGTGGCCGAGCTGGATCGGGCGCTGGACGCGGGCGCGGCGGGCGACCAGATCATTTGCAGCAATCCCATCAAGAATCCCTTCTTTTTGGAGCAGATGCACCACTACGGTGTCTATGCAATGGTGGTGGACTCGACCTACGAGGTCGAGAAAGTAGCGCAGTATGCACCCGGCAGTCGTGTTTATGTGCGGCTGGCGGTGGATAACACAGGTAGTGTGCTGCCCCTCGCTGGCAAGTTCGGCGTGGATGGCGACGAAGCGCTGGCGCTGTTTGATATGGCGCGCGACCTGGGCTTACACCCCATCGGCCTGTCGTTTCATGTGGGTTCACAGTGTTTATCAGTCGGGAACTGGGCCAATGCCATCGCCGCCTGCGGCCACATCTGGCGCGAGGCCGAGGCGCGCGGGCATCATTTCCACTTCCTGGACATTGGCGGCGGTTTCCCCGCGGGCCACTATCACACCCCGGCCATCCCCACCGTCGAAGGCGTGGGTGAGGTCGTCATGACCGCTATCGAGCAGCACATTCCCCTGCGCGATGATCTCATGCTCGTGCTGGAACCAGGGCGCGGGCTGGTTGGCGAGGCGGGGCGTTTGCTGGCGGGCGTAGTTGGCAAGGCCAAACGCGGCGCGGATACCTGGCTCTATCTCGATGCCGGTGTCTTCAACGGCCTGATGGAAACCTACGAGGGTTTCCCGCCTGTCGTGCGCCTGCTCAGCCCGGACGCGGAAGATCGCCCGCTGCTGACGTACACGCTGGCTGGGCCAAGCTGCGATAGCTGCGACGTGATCGCCCGCCATCTCGAGCTGCCCGAAGTCCATATCGGGGATCGCCTCGTCTTCTACGATGCGGGTGCGTACACCAACGAATACGCCGTACCCTTCAACGGTTTCCCCATTCCGGTCGTCACCGCGCTGCATGTCGAGCGCGAAACGGCCTTTGCCTGACAGACTCTGCACAGGGCGGGTTTACAAACTCGCCCTGTGTCATAACCCCTTCATCCTGAAAATAGGGACATCTGTCCGCCATTTTCTCCCCAAAATCCTCTATACTATCTCTGTAATCGCTGTCTCTCACAAACTTGTGACGGAGAGCTGTCGCCTCAATTGGCGGGAATGGCGAATTTGGCGGGAAAAATTTATCCTCCCGCCACCACCCTCATACTCAACAGACGTTTTTACGCAGGAGCAAAATCCATGACCCATTACGGCCTCAAACTGGTCTGGGCAGGCTGGCACAACGACCCCACCATCGGCTTTAGTGACCGCGCCGCCAGCCGTTGGGCGGAGCATCTGCCCCCCGGTACCCGAATGCTGCTCTACGAAACCATGAGCAAGCCCAAAGGCAGCAAGGCCAAAGGCACGAAATCCCTTGTGGGCGAGGTCGAGGTCAGCGGTACGTTTGACGACGGCGAGGCCGTCCGCGCCGCCGATGAGCAGCATGATCGCGTCATCCCCGTCACCGTCATCCGTGAGCGCGACGCACAGCCGCTTATCCCCCTGGAACGAGTGCGCGAAATCCTCAACGACCCGGCCTATCCGCGCATGGGCGAATCCTGGCGACCTCTCAGCGAAGCGGAGTATCAGGCCCTGATGGCAGAATGGGCGTGAGGGTCATTCAACTCGCCACCCGCCGCAGCCACTCGATCAGCAGATCGCCCACATCCGGGCGGTTGAGCAGGATCGCCGTGCCGCGTCCGGCGTTTTCCAGCGGTTGCAGCAGTTTACCCGTGCTGGTCGCCGCCGCATCCAGCGCTTCGGCCACGGCATAACTTTCCGCGTCCTGCTGGCTGGCGGTGACGAACAACGGACGCGGGTTAAAGCTCGCCATAATGCCCGGCAGCGCCACCGCATCCAGCGGACTCAGCAGTGCCGCGCCCAGGCATACGGCCATCTCTGCGCAGCCTGCCAGCGCCACATCCGCGCCCTGCGCCGCGCCCACCACGATGATCCGGCTGGGGTCGGCGATCCCGCTGGTCAGCGAGTCCAGCATCACATGAAAATCATCCAGTTCGCCACCCGTCCGCAGCGGCATCACCAGCACGGTAAAGCCCGCCTCATGGAGCTGCTGCGGGAAGCCGCTCCAGGAGTTCGCGTCACTTGCTAGCAGCAGTACCCCCGGCTGGCGTTCAGCCTCCTGCTGGTAGAGCATCCCGCTGAGCAGCGTGCCATCCTCCGCCGTCAGCCTGACTGTCTGCCGTGGCCCCGTCATCGTGCCTACAGGCAGCGGCGGCAGCGCACCACCGTCGCGGTTGGGCAGCGCGGCAGCAGTCGGGTCATTCTGGCCGATGCCATTACTGCTGTCCGGCGGTGCCTCGGTGGGTGGCCCCATCGCGAACGGGTTCGGGCTAGGTTCCATCGTCGGCGCGCTGAAGTTGCGGGTCGGGGTCGGTGTGTTGGCTTCCCCCGTACAACCCGCCACGAAGAACAGCAAACCACAAAGACAGCAGGCACACCAGGCAGCGCCGAAACCACCCTGGTGTCCCCGGCGCTGTGGTGGTTCAGAATGTAGTCGGCTCAAATATTCGGCCTCGCAAAGACGATCATGCGCTCACAGCCGTCTTCAAACGGGCTGAGATCGGTATCGCCATACACCTCATCCACCCTGAAGCCGCTCTGTGACAGCAGCAGTTGCAGTTCAGCATAGAAGAAGTAACGGAATACCACTGGCGCGACAGTGCGGATCACCACACCGTCTTCAGTGATCTCGTCATAATACCACGTGACCTGCATCAACTGCTGTACCCGATCCAGGTAGCTGACGGCCTGCTGCATGACCATATGCCCGCTGTCCGGGTCGATAAACGTGCGTTCCAGCGTCAGCGCGTCGCTGTCCTGCGTGGCGAAGGTCTCGCCCGCGTTGGGCAGGTCAATCACCAGCAGGCCATCATCATCCAGCCAGCCGCGCAGCCGTTTCAGCAGCGCGAGCTGTTCTTCCTGGGTGTGAAAGTGCATCAGGCTGTTATACGACAGCAGCACCATCCTGAAGCGCTCGTTCAGTTCGTGCTTCAGCACATCGTCGTGATGAAAGACCAGTTTGTCGCGGATATAGGGGAAGGCATCCAGTTTGATCTTGGCCCGTTCCAGCATGGCATACTCGCTGTCGATACCATGGATCTTATAGCCTTCCTGTGCCAGGTGGAACATCACCCGCCCGGTGCCACAGCCAATATCCAGAATCGGCCCGTCATATTCCTCCGCAAGCTGGCTGTACAGCGCCAGATCGTCGGTCTTATCCGTGTGCTCCGCGTCGTAATAACGCGCGATGATGGCATAGAATCCGGGCATGTTATTGTTTACGACTCCTTAGAAAACGGGCGACTGCGTCCAGATGAGGGTCTGCTGCCCACAGTGCCGGGAACAGTTCGCGCTCGGTATGCAGCGCATCAGTATAAGGCTGGTTCAGCCCCGCTTGCAGCAGGGTCTTGATGCTGCGCACGACCTCCGGTGAGGCTTCCGCGATATGCTGAGCGAGGTTGAGCGCATAGGTCAGCGCCGTGCCAGCTTCCACCACCCGGTTGACCAACCGCCACTGAAGCAGTTCGTGCGCATGCATGGCCCGCCCGCGCAGCAGGATTTCCAGCGCCTGGCTGTAGCCCACCAGCCGCAGCAAACGCTGTCCCGCGCCCCATCCGGGAGTCAGACCCAGCTTGACGTGAATCAGGCCGAAGCGCACCTTCGCATCCACAATGCGCAGGTCACATGCCAGCGCGATCTCGCTGCCACCCCCCAGCGCATAACCATTCACAGCAGCGATCACGGGGAAGGGCAGACGTTCCAGCGCCAGCAGCGCATCCCCCATCAGCGTGCTCATCGCCGCGCCGTCCGCTGCCGCCGGGTACTGGCTCAATTCTGCCAGATCACCCCCACTACAGAAGGCTTCTTCGCCCGCCCCGGTCAGGATCAGGACACGCACATCATCACGCTGATGCAGTGCTTTCACCGTTTCGGCAAAGCAGCGCATAGCTGCCAGATCAAGCGCGTTACGGGTCTCAGGACGGTTAAATGTAAGAACGGCGACACCGTCCGTATGATAGTGCAGGTCTAGTTTATCGATCATGTGCATCAAGTTTACCCTGTTCCCTCCAAATGCTAAAGGATTTGCTTATCTGTCAGCGTTTTGCTAAAATGCCGCGCGATTTTACTGAGTTAATCTGTAAGCGCAGAGACGGCATCGATGTCGCCTCTGCACCGAAAATATCTGTCAACCGTTCTTTAATGAGGAACACCTGATGCGTCAAGTCGTTATAAGATTAGTTTCAATAGTCATGCTGTTGCTCTTTACCGGGCTGGTCAGCGCACAATCGAGTGATTTACTGACCACGCTCACATCCCGTAGCAATATACGCTCAGGCCCTGGTGTGGATTGGGCGATTAAAGGGACTTATGATGGAGGCACGCCCATCCGGCTCGATGGTCAGGCCTTTGAAGGGGGCTGGGTACGCGGCATTGTACCCGATGGCACTGTTGGCTGGTTGATTAACAGCGCCGTTGCCATTACGCCGGATCAGGCCGCTGGACTGCGTGGCATCTGGGTAGAGGAACCGTTCAGCCTCTCCGCACCTGCGGGCGGTGCCCCCGCCCCGGCTCAGCCTGCACCCCAGGAATCACAACCTGCACAACAGCCCCCGGCGCAGCAGGCTGCTCCCGCCTCCAGCCCGGCAGGCGGCCTTCAGGCCAACATCTCTGCACCGCTCAAGCTGCGCGCCGAGCCAGCCACTACCGGCAGCGTCATCCGTAACGTCGAACCCTCAGAAACCGTGGTCGTGGATGGGCGCAATCAGAATGGCGATTGGTTGCGCGCCGCCCTTGCTGATGGCGCTCGCGGCTGGTTGTTTGCGAGTTATGTCTATCTGTCCGAAGAACGTATCATGGGCCTGCCTGTAGTGCAGGGCGGTGCAACCAATGCCCCTGCTTCGCCCGCCAGTGAAGCCCCTGCCGCTGTCGCTGCCGCCCCGGATGTTGTGGTCAATGTTTCCCCGGTGCGTGGCTTCAACCTGGGCGGGCATGTGGCCAGCATGAGCAGCAATACAGTGAATGCCATGCGCCGCTCCGGGATGACCTGGGTCAAGAAGCAGCTCCGTTACAGCGGGCAGGACCCCTCCGCCGCCGCTGGGATGATTAACGAAGCTCATGCCAACGGATTCCGTGTTCTGCTCGGCATTGTGGGCGACCCCGGCGCGGTGACACGTCCTGGCTACTTTGAGCAGTTCGCGAATTTCCTGGGTGGTGTGGCCGCACTGGGCGCGGATGGCATCGAAGTCTGGAACGAACCGAATATTGATCGTGAATGGGCTAATGGCAGCATTGACCCGGCACGTTACACCGAAATGCTGCGTCTGGCCTATAACGCCATCAAAGCTGCCAACAGTAATACCCTGGTCGTCAGTGGCGCGCCCGCGCCGACAGGCTTCTTTGGCGGGTGCAGTGGCGGCGGTTGTGATGATGATGCCTTTGTGCGCGGCATGGCCGCCGCAGGTGCCGCGAATTATATGGACTGCGTGGGCACACACTACAACGAGGGCATTGTCCCACCCAACCAGACCAGCGGCGACCCACGCGGTAACAGCGCGCATTACAGCCGTTACTTCTGGGGCATGGTCAATACCTACAGCAGTGCTTTTGGTGGGGCGCGGCCTCTGTGCTTTACCGAGCTTGGCTATCTCACGCCGCAGGGCTTCCCGCCGCTGCCCGGTGGTTTCGCCTGGGCAGGGGATGTCTCCCTCGCACAGCAGGCGCAGTGGCTCGACCAGGCAGTTTCACTCGCTGCCAACAGCGGCAGAGTGCGCCTGCTCATCATCTGGAATGTCGATTTCACCAATTATGGTGCCGACCCAATGGGTGGTTACGCGATGATCCGCCCGGATGGTTCATGCCCCGCATGTGATCTGCTGGGCAACTAACCCCCATAACGACCACCCTCACACAACGCCGCAGCGCGGGGTATAATGTCCCACTTACCCCGCGCTGGTTCGCGCGGAGTCATAGCGTACCAAATAACGTCAGCAGTTTTTAAGGGAAGTCAATGTCAGACCTAGAGCTTCACGAAGACCTGGAAGACCACGAAGATACGCAGAACCGCCCCCCGCAGCCTGCGACTACACACCCGCCAGAGGGCGGAGGTTGTGGCTGCTGTCTGCCGGCGCTGTTGACCACCTTTGTGGTTTTTGTGCTGGTGATTGTTGGGTTGTTTTTGCCACCCGTGAATTTGTGGAATCGCCTGTTTGGGTCACAGTATGCCATCCTGAGCGCTGAGGCGAATGCAATTGCCGACAACGGCCTGACACTGGTAGTAGACCCGGCCAACCCTGGTCGGGATTTTGGCGTTTCCCTGGGATCAGTTTCCAGTGCGGATTTCGCCAGTGGGCGTGCCTCGTCCGGTTGGGCGACGGCGGCCCTGGCGGCCCAGCCCGCCCGGTTGGCGCTGCAAAGCCCCGTATACAGCATTGAAACCAGCGGTCAGGCTCCTGACGCTGTGACGCTGGATGTGGTGATCCCCGCACAGGCGGGCAGCCCGGATTTGCTCTCTCTCTATGCCTGGGATACACGTGCGGGTGAGTGGCGTTTCCTGCCCTCCAGCCGCAACAGCGCCGGTCAGTTGACCACGACGGTGCAGACGGTGCCGGAGCATCTGGCCCTGTTCCAGGTCGCCCCGCCGCAGCAGCCTACGGTGCTGATAGCGGCAGATGTCGTCCAGACACTTTCGCCAGAGGCAGCGGAACTGGCGACAATTGTCGCCCCGGCGGGCTTACAACCTCGGTTGGATGGCTCGCTGACGGGTAGTCTGGCCGCAGGTTTCGACCTCAACGCGGGTTATGTCGTGACCCCTGTGATCCGCAATTTTGTAGACCCGCGCGCGCTCGATCCAGAGACCGTGACGGCCATCATCAGCAACCGCACCCTGCGCGGCCAGCACGTGGCACAGATCACGTCTTTCGCCAGCACAGGCTTTGATGGCGTAGTGATCGATTACCGCGATTTACCCGTAGACCAGCGCGAGAACTTCACCGCATTTGTCGAAGAACTGGGCGCGAGCCTGGATAACGTCGGGCTGCTGCTGGGTGTGGTCGTACCGGGTGCGGAGAATATCGCCGGGAGCTGGGAGACCGGCCCTTATGACTGGCGGCGTATTGGTCAGGCAGCCGACCTCGTGCAGATTAACCTGCCTGCCAACCCGCAGACTTACGCCCCCGGTGAAAATCAACTGGTGGAGGCGTTGCTGCGCTGGTCGGTAGGTCAGATTGACCGCAGCAAAATGCTGCTCGGTCTGACAGCACGCTCAGTCCGCGAGGCCGGGGGCAGCTTTACCTCGGTAGGTTATGCCGAAGGGCTGGCCGGGCTGGGCGATGTGGCGATTGAAGTGGAAACCACTGAGGGCGGCACGGTATTGCCGGGCACAGAAATCCGCGCAGCGCTGGATGGCCTGCAAGCCGTCGCGGGTGAGGAAGCGCTTGCCCTGACCTCATTTGTCGAATATCGCAGCAGCGAAGGCGAGACTGTATCCAAAGTCTGGCTGACTGATGGCGAAGCGCTGCGCTTCCGTATGGATCGTACCCTTCCGTTTGCATTGGGCGGCGTGGCCTTTGAAGACCTGCTCGCTGGCGATCTGGCCAATGATGTGCTGCCTACGCTCATGGCGTACAAGCTGCAACTGCCTGCTGCACCTGCCGTGCGTGAGCTGGCGCTGCACTGGCGCATCGAAAGCGCGCAGGGCCTGGTGGGCGAAGTCACTACCGGGCTGGACGAAGAACTGATCGTGACGCTGGAAGCGCCGGATGGTAATTACGCGGTCAATGTCGCTGTGATGGGGGGCAGCAGCGTGGAGATCCCGCGCAGCGGAGCGGCGGTTGCGCTCTTTGCGCCCTCTGCCACACCCACCCCCCTGCCTACAGTTACACCCACACCTGCCCCCACCCAGACTCCGACCCCGGTCCCACAGGCCGCTGCGCCTGCCGGGCCGCCTGCCTCGGCCCCTGGCTCTGGCAGTATCGTGGGCGGC
>JBGSXK010000712.1:0-2170 GCA_041751455.1 Anaerolineae bacterium | reverse complement strand
CACAGATAATTCCGCCCTGGTTCGCCCTGTGGTGTTTCGATAAACCGATCTTTGGGACAGCCACCGTTGCACACAAAACGCACCTCACATTCGTGGCAGTAACGCGGCAGGGTGTCGCGCTTGGCCTGACCAAAACGCTGCTGCTGTTCAGAGCCAACCAGTTCCGCCAGTGGGATAAACTGCATGTTGCCCAGCTTATGATCCGGCTCGACAAAGTGGTCGCATGAATATACATCGCCGTTATGTTCCATGGCCAGCGCCGTGCCACAGGTTTCCTCAAAGATACACAGGCCAGGGCGGTTCCCTGTCCAGGCGGAGAGCGCCACATCAAAAATCTGCACAAAGACCCGCCCGACATCATGCAGCACCCATTCGTCGAACATCTCAATCAGAAAGCGCCCATACTGCTCACCTGTAATCGAGCGTTCTGTCACGGCGCTGCCCTGCTGGAAGCCGGTGTCGTTGGCGCGCTCCACGATGGGAATAAACTGCATGAACTGCGTCCCGATCTCGTCACGCAGGAAGCGGTAGACCTCCAGGCCATGATCGCCATTTCCGGCGTGGACTGTCGTCAGGATGTTGTATTCCACCTGATGCCTGTTGAGGGTATCCAGCCCGCGCATTACGCGGTCAAAGGTTGGCTGGCCACCTTTATCGACCCGATAGGCATCATGCAGGTGGCGCGGGCCATCGACACTTAGGCCGATCAGAAAGCTGTTGGACTTGAAGAAAGCCCCCCAGTCATCATCCAGCAGCACTCCATTGGTCTGGAAGGCGTTCTGGATGCGCATCCCCGGTTTCCTGTATTTTTGCTGGTAATGCACAGCCTGTTGAAAAAACTCCAGCCCCATCAGGGTTGGCTCACCCCCCTGCCAGGCGAAGGTCACTTCCGGGACACGCTGCGCCTCCATGTACTGGCGCGTGTATTCTTCCAGCAGATTCTCCGACATGCGAAATTCGCTGTTGGGATACAGGCGTTCTTTGGAGAGAAAGTAACAGTATTTGCAATCCAGATTGCAGATCGCGCCGCGTGGCTTGGTCATAATATGAAATGCGGGCGGTGTCTGCGTGACAGGTACTTGCATCACAAAAATTCCCTTCTTTTAAGCATCTTCCTCTGCCAGCCGTTCCAGGTGGCGCGGGTTGGCGACCTGCAACTGCTCCATCGTGGTCGCCAGCAGATGCTCGAACAGGGTAGCTTTCAGAAACGGCTCATCATAGCGCCCGGCCCGGATGTCATAGCACAGTTCACGGTTGCGGATGTCCAGCGCGGCCAGCGCTTCTTCCCATTCCCCTGGTTGTGGCAAATCCACATCCTGCATGGCATTCAGCCGATTCCACTGCGCTTTCAGGTGGTCAGGCGCATAGTGCAACTCGCGCTCCACCACTTTATTCACATTAATCGCCACCAGGGTTTGAAAATAGAGCTTACGATCCTGCTTTAGCTGCGACGCAACGAACTGCTCCAGGTGCATCCATGCTGCCTGTAAAAGCTGGTGGGCTTTCGGGTGGTCATACATCGTTTACAATCCTCGTTCCTCAATCAGGTGCAGCACTTCCAACTGCATCTCGGCGGAGCGGCGGCCCAGGCTGGCGAGTTCCACACTGAAATCCGCGCCGCTCAGGTGACGGTGCGTCTGGGTCAGGCAGGCCATTGCCCAGCGCAGATTGCCGCACAGTTCCCACCAATCGACCGCCGCGCGGTCTACGCTGCGCCCGCTGGCGCGCTCATAGGCCGCGATAAACGGCTCACGGTCGCTGAGGCCTCCCAGCCGCAAATGCCCCATACCAAAGCGCCAATCACGCATACAGGGATAACCCAGTTCTTCTAGTGGATCGCCCAGGTGCGCGAATTCCCAGTCAATCACTGCGTTCAGGCCTTCCGCCCCTACGATCAGGTTGCCCAGGCGAAAATCGCCATGCACAAGCGTCAGCGTATCGCAGGCCGGGGCGTGCTGCTCTGCCCAGCGCAGGCCAAATTCCAGTGCCGGGTTCTGGATGTTCAATGCGCCCAACGCCTCGCGTATCTGCATGATCGCTTCCTGCGCAGGGGATAAGCCAGGGCGGGGAGCAGGGAGAAAAGCCAGCGACTGCTTCAGGTAATCAATAGCGTGAATGCGCGCCAACTGCTCGGCCATCTGCTCTGGCATCCGCTCGCGCGCTTTCACCA
>JBGSXK010000711.1:0-6237 GCA_041751455.1 Anaerolineae bacterium | reverse complement strand
GCCTGGGATGAGGCCAGCGAGGGGTGGCATCATACCCTGGCCGACCCCTGGGGGCCGCGCTTCGAGCCTATTCTGGCCAATCAATTGTGGCGTTACAGCCGCTGGCAGGGGGGCAACCCGGCGCTGCGCGCACGCGCACGGGATCAGGTGCGGCGGGCGATCCCGCGCGCCTTCGACTCCCAGCCTGCCCCGCACAATGTCCCGCGTCTGGAACTGGCACTGAATTACGGCAATCTGGTCGCCTCGCTGGAAAGCGCGGCCCAGGCCGCCCGTGACCTTATCAACGAGCAGCAGGCCGATGGCTCGTGGGGGTGGACACCAGAGGCGATTGCCAATGTGGGCGACTTTAAAACCGAGGAGCGCATCGGGTTGATGGGCAAAGCGCAGGACAGCGCGACAGGCTTCACCAGCAGCAAGGTGATCCCTGTGCTGAAGTACGCACTGGCTACCGGGGACGAAGCCGCTGTCAATGCTGTCAGGCGCGCGGCAGACTGGTGCAACACCCAGAAGCGCCCTGAAGGAGCGCAAACCTGGGAACTGCACCTGCATGTGCCGGACGTGCTGGCTGTGCCGTATCTCATTAACCTCAATCTGGGCGTGTATGATCTCACAGGCGACAGGTCTTATCTCAGGATGGCGAACTGGTGGGCATGGACGGGCCTGCCATTTACCTTCCTGTGGAATCCGGGGTATCGCCCGGTGATGCGTTACGGCACGATCCCGGTCTTCGGCGTGACATTCCATGATGTGCAGTCGTGGTTCGGCGTGATCGTCCACTGGAACGGCCTGTGGTATGCCGATGCGCTGTTCCGACTGGCGGCATACCAGCGAACGGATGGCCCTATCGACTGGTACGCGCTGGCCGAAGGCATCACACGGCATGGAATGCAGGAGCAAGCCCCGGCAGGAGAATATAAGGGCATGTATCCCGATGCCTTCAGCACGGTAAAAGGTGACGAGGAATATACCTGGTGGCTTAACCCGCAGTTGATTGGCCTTAATACGTTCCCGCTGGCAGGGCTGCCTGTGAACAGTGACCCGCGCATTTTACGCGGCAAAAATGGCACGAAAGTGCATGTCACCAGCGGCGCGCAGATCGTGGACGCGCAGGCTGATGGCGCGCTGCGGCTGGTACTGGAAGATCACCTCGGCGAAACCAGCTATACGCTGATCGCCCACACCACCGCGCCACAGCAGATCACTGTCGAGGGCGCAGCACTGCCCCAGGTCGAGGATGTGGACGTGGCAGCACAGGGCTGGCAGTGGCTGGCAGAACATCATACAGCAGTGGTGAAGACACGCTTCGAGCGCGGCGCAGTGGCGCTGACCTGCGTGTTTACAGAATAGGCGGGGTAGGATGACGCTACGAATCGGTATTCTTGGCTGCGGCCTGATGGGGCAGCAGCACGCCAGCGGTTATCTGGCCGCGCCAGAACTCAGCCGGGTGGTGATGTGCTGCGATGATCGCCCGGAGGCAGCGCAAAAGCTGGCGGCGACCTGCGGCGATGAGGTACGTGTGACTACACACTGGCAGGATGTCATCGCCAGCGCGGAGGTGGATGCGGTGTCGGTATGTATGCCGCATGATCTGCACGCGCCTGTTGTGCTGGCCGCCGCCGCCGCGGGCAAGCATATCCTGCTGGAAAAACCCCTGGCGCTCAACCTGACCGAGGGGCAGGCCATGGTGCAGGCCGCCGACGAGGCCGGTGTGACCTTCATGGTGGCGCAAAACCAGCGCTTCCTGCCGGAGCATCACCGTGTCAAGGCACTGCTCGACTCCGGCGCGATTGGCCGCGTGTTCGCCGCGCGGGTGGATGGCAATCAGTGGTTGAGCAGGATTTATCCACCCGGCCATTGGCTGTTCTCACAGGCGCGCACGGGCGGCGGGGTCATCCGTACCACCGCCATCCATAAGCTGGATCTGCTGCGCTTTCTGCTGGGCGAGATCAGGCGGGTGGTGGCCTTCAAGACGAACTCCGGGCTGAATCCCGAAATGGATAACGAGGATGTGGCGGTTATCGCGCTGGAATTTGAGAGCGGCGCGGTGGGTGAAGCCTTCTTTACCTTTGGTGCGCATCGTGCGCCTATCCCTACTGCGACTCATGAACTGACGATCTTCTATGGCGAGCAGGGTGTCCTGCAAAACGTCATGGGCTGGCATCTCTACAGCGCGGTGCTGCCGGAATACAGCAGCGGCTTTACCCGCCTCGACCTGCCGGATGCCGATTATCCGCAGACCTTCCGTAATGAAGTGCGCCACTTTTTAGAGGCGGTCAGCAGTGCCAGCGAACCACTGACCTCCGGGCGTGACAACCTGAATACGCTGGCGGTCGTGGACGCGATTTACGAGTCCATCGCCAGCGGACAAGCCGTAACTGTGCAGCATACCCGAAAGGAAATCGCCTGATGCGCTTTGGAATCAGCGGGTGTTTTTTACCCGAAGACATGAATGATCTGACACCGACTGTGTGCCAGCGGGTGCGCGAACTGGGCTTCAGCGGCATTTTCACCCGTTTTCGGGCCAATGACCCGCACACGACCACGCAAGCCCAGGCACAGCAGGTGCGTGATCTGCTGGCGGGAGAAGGAGTGCGCCTGTTCCAGACGACAGGCTACTGGCAAAACCTGGTCACGCCGGACGAAAACCTGCGCCGTGAGAGCGTGAGCACCGTGCAGGCGGCGCTGCGGTTGGCGGGGTGGCTGGGCTCACGGGGGATTGATACCGGCCCTGGCTCGGTCAACCCGGATGGCCCATGGTTTCCGCATCCTTACAACTGGACAGCGGAGGCACGAAAGCAGTTGATCAGGAGCCTGAAAGAAGCCGCACCCGCTGCCGAGGATGCCGGAGTCTACCTGAGCCTGGAAGGGCATCAACTGGTGACGCTGGAGTCCGCCGAAGTCACCCGCGAAGTGCTGGATGAGGTAGGATCGCCCTGGGTGCGCTCGGATTATGACTCGGCCAACTGGATCACCCGTGAAACCATCTTTGACACGGCGGCGGCGATCAACCAGCATTTTGATGCTCTGGGCGATTATATTGTAAGCTGCCATGCAAAGGACATCTGGATTGAGAACCGGCTGGCGCTGCACTTGCAGGATGGGTGCCCCGGCAGAGGGAATATCGACTTTAAGGCACTATTCCGCCGCCTGGAAAACCTTTCGCCGGATTATCCGGCCATTGTCGAAGGCGCGGTGACTGAAGACCTTCCCGCCGTCAGTACGCTGTTCCATGACACCGCGCGCGAACTCGGCATTCAGGTGCTGGATGATTAAACACTGAGGTTGTATGGCAGTCGGCGCGGGCATTTTTGCACTGCCGACCACTTGATTCTGGAAACCCGTGAAGGGTTATGCAGCAGGAGAAGTTATTATATGCCAAACTTACGCTTTGCCGCGCCCAGGGAAAGGCGCACGGCGTTGATTACCGGGGGGGCGCGTGGCATTGGCCGGGCTGCTGCCCTGCGCATCGCTGAGGAAGGCCGCGATATTGTCATCGCAGATATGCTGGAGGAGGAAGGCCAGCAGACTGTGCGTGATATTGAAGCGCTCGGCCAGAGTGCGCTGTACTGTAAAACCGATGTGAGTGATGAAGCCAGCGTGTATGATACGGTGGCGAAAACACTGGAAGCCTTCGGGCGGCTGGATATTCTGGTGTGCTGCGCAGGCATCCTGGGCAAGGAAGTGCCTTTTTTAGAGCAGACCACCGCCATGTTCGACCGTGTGATCAAAATCAATGTTTACGGTGTATACCACGCGCATCAGGCCGCTATCCCGCACATGCTGGAACGCGGCTGGGGGCGCTGTGTGACGATCACCAGTGGCGCACGGCATGGGGCAACGCATGTCGTCCCTTATGGAGTCTCCAAGGGCGCGGTGTTCTCGTTCGTTAATGCACTGGGGAATGCCTACCCGAACCAGGGCGTATTTGTCAACGGGGTCGAGCCGGGACGCGCGCTGACCGAGATGGTCGTGCCGCGCTTCTCTGCCGAGCATCTCGCCAACCCCGGCACCCCTATCGGGCGTTACTCCGACGCAGAAGAAGTGGCTGAGGTGGTGGAGTTCCTTACGTCAGAACGCAACACCTACACCACAGGCTCGGTATGGAGTGTGAAGGGCGGCACAGGCTAAGGCCAGGGGCGCGTCATTGCGCCCCTGATTTACTGCTACCAGGTGACGATGCAATCAGCGCCTGTATACTGCGAACTGGTGTCGGTATACTCCATCAGTTCCAACCGCACACCGTCGGGGTCGGTAATCCAGCACTGCCACGACTGATCGCTGCCCTGCTTCTTGTCGGTGATTTCCCAGCCTTTGCTGCGAATGTCACTGATTACCGTGTCGATGTCCTCCACCTCTAAGCAGAGATGGCGGATGAGCGGGCGTTCGGTGTTGGCGGGTTCCTGCTGGACGAAAATTTCGATGAAGGTCAGATCACCGGTGGCGATGTAGAAGCCGAACAGCTCTTCATTTTTGTAAAACTCAAACGCCTTCTTCAGTCCCAGAATTTCGCAGTAAAAATGTTCGCTGGCCGCGAGATCATGCGAAATAATATTGGCATGTGCCAGTTTTTTAATCATGTTAGCCTCTTCTCTAAGGAAATGTAATGTAGGGGCATGATATTACTTACCATGCCCCTCCAAGATTAGTACCAATTATGTCTAATTCACATTCTCGAACAGCCCCGCCGCGCCCATGCCGCCGCCGATGCACATCGTCACCATGCCATATTTGCTGTTGCGCCGCTTCATCTCGTTGATGATCTGGACGGTCAGCTTCGCCCCGGTACAGCCCAGTGGATGCCCCAGCGCAATCGCACCACCGTTGACATTCACGCGCGCCGGGTCAAATTCTAGGTCACGGATGACGGCCAGCGCCTGCGCTGCAAAGGCTTCGTTGAGTTCGATCAGATCAATATCATCCTGGCTGATTCCAGTGCGTTTGAGCAGACGCGGGACAGCGTTGATCGGCCCCACGCCCATTACCTCCGGGCGCACCCCGGCCACATTGAAGCCCACAAACCGCGCCAGCGGGGTGAGTCCCAACTGCGCCGCCTTGCCCGCCTCCATGATAATTACGCCTGCCGCGCCATCACTCAACGGGCTGGAATTGCCCGCCGTGACGCGGCCACCCTCACGGAAGACCGGGCGCAGCTTCGCCAACCCTTCGATGGTTGTTTCACGGCGCAGGTGTTCGTCGGTGTCGAAGATGCTGGTGCGCTGCTGAAGCTGACCCTCCTCGTCCACGTAAGTTTCTTCGATCTCAAACGGCACGATTTCATCTTTGAACAGGCCGCTGTCGATGGCTTTCGCGGCTTTCATATGGCTCTGATAAGCGAATTCGTCCATATCTTCCCGGCTGATGCCCCACTCATCGGCCACCCGCTCGGCGGTATGCCCCATGTTCATATAGACTTCCGGCTCGTTCTCGGCCATGTGCGGGTTGGGGCTGATATGAAAGCCGCTCATGGGGACAAGCGACATGGTTTCTGCCCCGCCCGCGATAATCACATCCGCGCCGTTGGCGATGATTCGCTCAGCGGCCATCGCAATTGTTTGCAGCCCGCTGGAACAAAAGCGGTTGACCGTCTGCGCGGGGATTTCCACCGGCAGCCCGGCCCGCAGCGCGATCACGCGGGCGAAGTTCAACCCCTGCGAGCCTTCGGGCATGGCGCAGCCGATAATCACATCGTCAATTTCCAGCGGGTCGAGCCTGCTGCCAGTCTGTTCCATCAGGTCCTGAATGACCGCCGCCGCCATATCATCGGAGCGGGCGCTGCGGGTCACGCCTTTTTTCGCCTTGCCAACGGCTGTCCGGCTGGCGGCGACGATTACTGCTTCTCTCATGATTTTATCCTTATTATCAACTAAATTTACGCGGCAGGGTCAGCAAAGATATTTCGCACAGGCAGTGTAAATCCTGGCAGCACCGCTCCGCCGGAAAGCACATCCGCCTCGTTGAGAACCTGCTCCTCATCAGATGTGTAAACCTCGACCAGCCGTTTGGAGGGGATCACCAGCCATACCATTTTCGTGTCATTCGCCAGATAGTAACGCGCTTTCTCGCGCATAATTTTCAGCGAATCATCAGGCGATTGCACCTCCACCGCCAGATCAGGCATTTGAGGAACGCTGCCTTTGGCAACAGCCGGGCGCTTCCCACTGATGAACGACACATCTGGGATGCGGGCGTTGTGCTGATCGCCCGGAATACGATGGCGTACTTCCATCACCACACGCC
>JBGSXK010000710.1:0-4212 GCA_041751455.1 Anaerolineae bacterium | reverse complement strand
GCATGATCCTTCACAAACTCAGCCGCCCAGTTGGGCCAGCAGTCGCCTGTAATCCTCCACACCCTCCGGCTTGAGGGCAATAATCTGGCGCAGGGTATTGATGGCTTCTTCGTGCAGTCCGGCTTCAAGCTGCAATTCACCCAACGCATCCAATTGCAAAATCGTCTCTCTCGTGCGCCCCAACTGCCGATAAATGGCCGCCAGGCGCGAACGCAGCCCGGTATCGTTGGGATAAAGTGTCACAAGTTCTTCCAGGATTTGAGTGATCCGGTTGACCTGCTTGTTTTTGGCATAAACCTTCAGCAGTTCATCCAATCGTTTGATGGCTTCCACCTGGTTGCCCTGGCGGTAATTTAACTCGACCAGCATCCGGCGAGCTCGCTCATCGTCGGGCATTACCTGAATGATTTCCTCGTAGGTGCGCAGCGCCCGGCGGATGTCCAATCGCATCTGGTCAATATCGGCGATGCGGTGCTTAACCCGCACGATCTTCTCTGGCAAAGCCTGTACTCGTGTTGCCACTTTTTCCGCTACGTTATATGTATTGCGTGACATCTCAAAATCGCCAAGCTGGTGATAAGTATCTGCCAGATCTACATACTGGTCGAGCGCTTCATCCCAGCGTTCTTCCGCTTCCAGCAGTTCGATCAGGTTCGCCCTGATCGACACATCCAGCGGAGCCATTTCCAACACTTCACCCAAAATCGAGGCTGCACGGTCACTCTCTCCGCGCACCAGATAGGTTTTGGCGACCACATTATACTTGTTAATCGCCTGCCGTACACGCCCTTCACGCATCATGATTTCCGCCATGCGCACATGAATGGGCAGGTAAAACGGCGTAAGCTCTACCGCGCGATGGGCTTCGTCCATTGCGAGTGTAAGTAATCCCTGGCGCAGATAACGATCAATCAGCGACACCGAACCGGTCAGGCGATCACTGTTATTCGTCACCAGAATATCGACTACGCCCTGCTCCCCGCTGGTCCGCATAGCTTCCTGCAACTGACGGCGTGTCTCAGCAATCCGCTGCTTCCAGTCTTTGCCCTGAAGCAGGTTGGTAAAGCGGTTATTGATGGATGCCATGGCTTCATCAGTTCGCCCTTCCAGCGTGATAATCAACTGGTCATAAAGCTGCGTCAGCTCCTCGACTTCATCCACATTGGTCGCCAGTGCTGTATCGACAAGCTGTAAGCTCTGGATCAGGTAGCGTGCGGCCTGTTTCTGCTTACCTAGTTTCACATGGCTTTGCCCCAATGCATGATAAGCGCCTGCGCTCAGCTCCGGGTGCATAGTGGCCTCACCCAGGTGCCTGATGGCCTTGTCCGGCTGATCTGTCAACAGCAGCAGCACCCCCAGATTGAGCTTGAGTGAAGGGTGACGCAGGCCGGGTTCTGCTGCTTCGTAGGCTTCTACCGCCTCGGCATGAAGTCCCTGTCGCTGCAATTCCATAGCCAGCAGACCTTTGCTTCCATAGACATCCAGCTCACTGCTTTCCATCACATATTCTGCGAGGAAGCCCAGGGCCTCGTCCATTGCTTCGCCCATCGGCCCCAGTGGATCAGACTCGCCTACCTGGATACGCTCGCCAAAGCTTTCGAAGCTGTCCTGAATGGCTGCGCTTTCGCGTCGTGCTTCGGCTTCATCGGCACTGGGGGGCAGCACTGCGCCGCCTGTTTCAAGGGCGCGCAGGGCGTTGAGTGACTGTGCATTTTTAGGGTCGAGTTTTAACGCGCGTTGTACTGCCTTGATACCACGCCCGCTTTCGCCCGCGCGCTGGAAGTTAAAGGCCAGGGTCAGATATTCACGGATCGCACGCGGTTTATCGCCTATACGCTCGTAAGCCTGGGCCAGCTTGGCATGAACACTCACAAAACCCGGCGAAAGATGAGTTGCCTTTTCCCAATTGGAGATGGCTTTACTCAGGTCACGCTGCGACAGATAAATTTCGGCCACATTCACATACTGCTGCGCGGCTTCACGCAAGCGTCCCATTCGCTCCAGCACATCAGCGCTTTTTTCCAGTGGGATAGGGTCAGTAGTGTTGAGCTGATGCGCCCGTGTATACACTTTCAGCGCATCATCCAGACGGCCCACGCGCAGCAGCGCCAGACCTAGGTGTATATGTCCATCTGCATCCTGCGGGAATTCCTGCACTGCCCGCCCATAAGCCGTCACCGCTGCTGACCATTCCTGATCCCAGCCGGCATTGTGCCCGGCATTCATCGCTTGCTCATAGGCTTCACGGTTTCCTGGCATTGTTTTATTCCTGGTTTCAAGCCATTAAATGGACGAGAATCGCTTTTTGTGCGTGCAGCCGATTTTCGGCCTGTTGGAAGATCACTGACTGCGCGCTGTCGGCCACCTCATCAGTAATTTCCTTGCCTCGGTAAGCAGGCAGATCATGCATGACAATCGCATTTTTCGGTGCGCGTGCCATCAGCGCTGCATTGACCTGATAAGGCTGGAAGGCCAACAAACGGTCTGCTGCTTCCTGTTCCTGTCCCATACTCACCCATGTATCCGTGTAGATGATATTGGCCTGCTGTACCGCTTCCAGCGGGTCGCGCAGCTTTTGGATCGTGATACCAGCGCCACCTTGCAGGGCTATTTTGACCACTGAGTCTGGCAGTTCATAACCCGCTGGTGAGGCAATGATGAAATCCATCCCGAAGTGGGCACAGGCAATTGCCAGCGAGGCCGCCACGTTATTGCCATCGCCAATATAGGCCAGCTTCAGCCCTTCGGTATGGCCGAAATGTTCGTAAATTGTCAGTATATCGGTGAGCGCCTGACAGGGATGTCGATCATCGCTGAGGCCATTAATCACCGGAACGCTTGCCCAGCGTGCCAACTCGTTCACATGCTCGTGCGCAAATACCCGCGCCATGATGCCCTGCACATAGCCGGAAAGGACGCGCGCGACATCCGCGATACTCTCGCGTTTGCCCAGGCCAATCTCCTCCGGGCCAAGCATGATCGAATGGCCGCCGAGGTGCTGCATCCCCACATCAAACGAAACCCTTGTACGCAGGGAAGGCTTCTGGAAAACCATACCCAGGGTTTTGCCCGCCAGTACGGGTTTGTTGCCGCCCGCCCGCCATTCCAGCTTGAGATGCACTGCTAGTTGGATAAGATGACGCAGTTCTAAACTTGACCAGTCAGAAAGTTCGAGAAAGTGTTTCATGATTCTATTCTATCGGGATTATGCCGCCGCAAAGATAAGAAGTTTCGCTTGCTTAAAACTATAACACAGTTAGAGGCGGCGCGAAATTGGTTATAAGGGGAGAGAAAGGGCTAGCGCATCAAAGATGTGTGAGGAGCTGCGGTCAGGACGGAGTAGATGTTCAACCCCACCCCTCCTCGAATTCAGGAAGGGCGGGGAGGGGGTATTACATTGGCTCCATATCGCACCAGTTGGTGCCCACCTGCGCATTGGCCTTCAATGGCGCGCGCAGTGTATATGCTCTCTCCATCACATCTACCACCAGCCGCGCGGTATCGTTCAGTTCGGCCTCCGGCACCTCCAGCACCAGCTCGTCATGCACCTGTAAGATCATCTTGGCCTGTAACTGGCTTTGTTGGAGCGCTTCGTACAGCTCGATCATGGCCTTCTTCATGATGTCCGCCGCTGTGCCCTGGACGGGCATGTTGATGGCAACCCGTTCCTCGCCCTGGATTGCAACCTGATTGCCACCCTCGCTGGCTTTTATCAGGATAGGGAACTCGCGCCGTCTGCCAAACAGGGTAGTAATTGGCCCCTGTCGGGCAGCCTGCTTTGTGCCTTCCAGATATTCCCGCACGCTGGGCAGCCGAGCGAAGTAAGTATCAATAAACGCGCGGGCTTCGCCCAGTGTCAGATCACTATCGCGCGCCAACCGGAACGCCCCCATACCATAAATCAGGCCGAAGTTCACCCGCTTGGCAAAACTGCGCTGCTCGTAGGTGACTTCGTTTAGCGGAATGCCATAAACTGTCGCAGCGGTCGCCGCATGAATGTCCTGCCCCTGGGCGAAGGCTTCCAGCAGGGTAGTATCCCCGCTGATATGCGCCAGCACCCGCAGCTCAATCTGGCTGTAGTCCACACTCAGCAGCTTCGTGCCCGGCGGCGTGATGAATGCCCGGCGCACCTCACGGCCTGCTTCGGTGCGTATGGGGATATTCTGTAAGTTGGGGTCGCTGCTGCTCAGGCGGCCTGTGGTTGTGCCGGTC
>JBGSXK010000709.1:0-3076 GCA_041751455.1 Anaerolineae bacterium | reverse complement strand
ATGCTCTTTCTGGCTCAATCAGAGAGCAACAGCCTCAATTTCAGTTCAGAATCACTGTATATTGAACAGTTTATTGAGCATATAGTAGAGGAGTTTCAGGCAACGGACGGTGAGGCACATAAATTGCTATTTGAAAGCTATTTTGCCGATGCAGTCATGACAGACCCTCGTCCACTGCGCCAAATTGTCGCCAATCTTATCTCGAATGCCATAAAATATTCGCCCACTGGCAGTGAGGTGTATGTCACGCTGGATAATAGTGGCGAACAATACACACTAACGGTTCAGGATCACGGCATTGGCATTCCTGAAAAAGACCAGGCACGTTTGTTTAGCGCCTTTCAACGTGGTTCGAACGTTGGAGCGGTATCCGGTACTGGGCTGGGTCTGGTCATTGTCCAACAGGCAGTCGATTTACTTGGAGGTTCAGTCCATCTCGAAAGTCAGGTTGGGGTGGGTACGACGATTACTGTTCATATTCCAATTACAGCCGGGGGAGGATAAGGCTTGCGAAAACCCTGATTGAAATCATCCCGCGTTAATATACGCGATCAGGGTGTTTGGTTCCCCACAAATAAGCCGAGAAGCTCTACCGATGCTCCTTGAATACCACTTTCCGAGCCACTTTCTCCAAGAACGATCTCAGGTAGCTGATAATGACTCCAGGGCAGTGACTCTATGGTGCGAAAGAAGTCGCCTGCCAGCAGGTCGAAGCGTTCCCGGCAGGCATCCAGCAGCACGGGGCCGGCTGCCGTCGTGCCGCCGGTGAGTGCAATCCGGTGCGGATAGAAGATTACGCTCATCGTCGCCAGTGTTTGGCCTAAATAGTGCCCGATTTGCGTCATGATGCTGCGAGCAATAGGGTCGTCGCCTTGTGCAGCCGCAGCGATTACGTCGTGCGCGGTGGCTGATCGTCCATAACGCTGCTGAGCCAGGCGCTCGATGCCTGCGACTCCGCAGAGTGCCTCTGCGGATCCTCGGATGCCATTGCTATCCGGCGGGCCGTCAGGGTCTAGAATCACTAAGCCTGTGTTGCCGGAGTTTCCACCGTCAATCAACAGCGGCTTGCCATCAACGACCACCGCTGCACCCAACCCCGTGCCAATCGCCACACACATGAAGCGTTCAACACCACGCCCCGTGCCGAAATAGTATTCGCCCAGAGTATGCGCCATCAGGTCGTTGTTGATGATTACGGGAAGGTGGTAGCGTTCTTTCAGCCTGCTCTGCATATCGACACCAATCAAAGCAGGTGTATTAAGACCTAAGACCGTGCCACGGCGTTCGGAATCCAGTTCGCCGTGCATGGATAGGCCGATACCTGTGATGGCTGAGTTGGCCTCAGCCAGGATTGTGTCGATGTTTTGATACAGCCGCTGCAGAAAGCGGTCAGGGTCATCACCGTGCGCATCGGTACTCATTTTACGGAAGGCCTGTACCTGCCCGGACTGATCCGCAAGGCCCATCTTGGTATGGGTGCCGCCAATATCTATGCCAAGGACCTGCCTGGTTGTCATGACTAGCCTATTCTTTCACACTAATCGTCAGAACGATGTGCCCATGAGCAGAACACTCAGGCTAAGATAGCATCGGATCGAGACCGCTTCAAGCAGCAGGCTTTTGGATGCAGGGCCCAGCCGCGAGGCATGCACGTTAAAGCCCATTTTTGCCAGCCCTCACACGAATGTCAAGTCAGTAACATGGTCGAAATCGCCCGATCATGGCTGCTTATTTGTGTTAAACCGTCTGAAAATCGGCATTTCCTGTCAATCCTCGACCCAAATGCCAAAAAATGTGCATCAATATGCGCATATATGTTTGGATTATTGCTAAAATAAGCTATAATGACCGCACATAAGCGTCTTCTGATCAAATAGAATTGAAGGAGCAGCGCAATGTCAAGAAAAAATAAAGTTTTGTTGGTTGTTTTTAGTGTGTTCACCATGTTGACTTTGGCATTGATGCCAAGCTTTGCACAGGATGATGTTACTATTCGCTTCTGGCAGCATAACAACACTGCCTTCAACGACAGTACCGAGGCACTGGGTGCCGCGTTCATGGACGCCAATCCCGCTGTGACCATTGCATTTGAAAGCTTCCCTTACAATGAGTTTATCCAGGCTTTGCAGACTTCAATGCCTGCCGGCACTGAGGCGGATGTGATGCAATTGTTCGGCTCCTGGGTGTGTAACTACGCGGCGGGTGGTCGCTTGCAGCCTGTCCCGGAGAGTGTGATGACCGTGGAACAGGCCCGTGAGCTGTACTACACGGCCCCGATTGACGGCTTCATCTGCCCCAACGCAGACGGTGTGGAAACACTCTACGGCCTACCACAGGAATTCAATGTCGAAATGGGTGCCGCCATCGTCAACACCGCGCTGGCTGATGAACTGGGCGTGGAACTGCCTGATCCAACAGTTGGCTGGGAGTCCTGGGACGATTTCATCGCCGATGCCAGCCAGTTTGTGGAAGGCGACGCCAGCTTCATGACACGCGCCGGGTTCAACTTCGCCACCTATGACCAGACTGGTTTTCTGTTCATGGGCCTGATCAAGCAGCTCGGTGGCGAATTCTATGATGAAGAGACCCGTAAATACAACTTTGAAACTGACGAAGCGCGGGCCGCATTGGAACTGATTGTGTCGCTGGTGGCGGAGCACAACCTGACCAACCCTGATCTCTTCGGTAACGACGTAAACTGGATCGGTGACTCCTTCTCGGATGGCAGCTCAGCGATGGGTTCGGTAGGCCCCTGGGTCGTGCCGTGCTGTATTACTGGCGATTATCAGTCGGCTGTCCAATATATTCCGCTGCCCAGCCTGGGCGAGGATCCTGTCTTTGTCGCTGACTCCGGCTGGGGTCTGACGGTCTCCGTTAATGCCCCGCCTGAGGTTCAGGAAGCCGCCTGGCAGTTTATTGCCTTCGTAGCTGCGAATCCGGACAATGCGATGGGGTGGAATATTGGTAGTGGTACGCTGCCTGCCCTCAAGGAGATCGTTGAGGACAATGCAATGCGCCAGCAGTTGGTCGAGCCACAGCCCTACATTGAGGCCTGGCTTGAGATCTTCCCCTATGG
>JBGSXK010000708.1:0-5054 GCA_041751455.1 Anaerolineae bacterium | reverse complement strand
ACGACAGCAGATAACCCCCAACCTACCCCAGAAGTACAGGAGGTAGCCGATGCAGGTGAGACCAATATCGAGGCCGACCCGCTGGTGGAATATGCCTGGAATGACCCGCGTCAGGTGCGTATTCTGCTGCTGGGCATTGACCAGCGTACAGGCGTGATCGACGATGAAAGATACTTCCGTACCGACACGATGATGGTCATCAATATTGACCCGGTGCGCAAGAATATCGGGGTGCTTTCGATCCCGCGTGATCTGTGGGTGGATATTCCCGATGGAGGCCCCCCGGCGCGCATCAATACCGCCAACTCACGCGGCGACAGCGGCGGTTATCCCGGCGGCGGCCCTGCCCTGGCACAGACCACCATTCAGGAGCAGATCGGCCTGCGTACTGATTATTTTCTGCGTATCAATTTTGACGTGTTCACGACGGTAGTCAACCTGCTTGCGCCGGATGGCGTGGAAATCTGTGTGCGTGAGCTGATCGATGACCCGGATTACCCCGACGCAGGTTATGGCACAATTCCGGTACGCTTCGAGCCGGGCTGTCAGGACCTGGATGCCGAACAGCTTTTGCAATATGCCCGCACCCGCGCCACGCAGGGGGCAGATTTTGACCGCGCTCGCCGCCAGCAGGAAGTGTTGAAGGCTATGCAGCGCGAGATCGCCAGCCTGGAGGGTATCACAAACCTGATCGCACAGGCACCGGGGGTTTATGATGAACTGGCGGGCAGCTTTGAGACTAACATCCCGCTGGATGAAATTATCCGGCTGGGGCTGCTGGTGCGCGAGATTGACAGCGCAGACATCCACACCGGCACGATTGATAACCTCTATACCCAGTTCGGCACAACAGACACGGGCGACCAGATTCTCATCCCCAATTACAACGCCATCCGGCAGTTGATAAGCCAGCTTTTTAACCCGCAGGAAGATATGCCGATGGCCGACCTGCGCCAGCGCGCACAGGCCGAAAACGCGACTATCGCCGTGTTTAACAACACGGATGTGACCGGGCTGGCCGGACAGATGCGCGATTGGCTGGCGAGCCAGGGCATCAGTGTGACGACAGTGGGTAACGTGCCTACACCCAGCAATGCCGAAACGGTGATTCAGGATTACGGCGTGAATGTGTGGACGACCCGTTATCTGGCGGAGCTGATGGGGCTGCCAGCGGAGCGCATCCGTCCCGGCGCGGACGGGCTGGCCGCCAACGGTGTGGTCATCGTCGTCGGGCAGGACATCCAGCACCTGCTGACCAGCGGAGAGTAAGGCTCAGCGGCAGGGGCCTGCTTTGAGCCAGTCGCTGAGGTTATAACGGTAGGGCTGATAATGAATCGCCCGATCACGGTAATGGATTTCAACAGTGGTGCGCCATACACTGTCCTGTTCGATGGGACAGGTGGTCAGGCTGTTGATCTCCATGCCGTTCACATTGTAACGGGCGGTATGGCGCAGGCCGGCAAAATTGAGCGGCGAGTTCATCACCCCACCCTGCGGGCGACCCATCGTCAGGAACACCGTGCCGATGGTGAGGTGCGTGCGCAGGCGGATACTCTCCACGATTAAGGCCGAGGCACGAAAATGATTGGCAAAGTCGGTGTCGATCCAGTCCGGCTGTGCCCCGCTCCAGCGCAGGTCATAGAACGCACCGCTCTTTCGGACAGCTTCGATCCATTCATGCGCTTCCAGCAGGCGAATCGCTTCGTCCACATGGGTAACACCGGGGCGGATGCCCATCCAGCACGGCGCGGGACAACCCTCCGGCGGCAGCAGAAACATACGCAGCGCCCGATCATCATAGGGCTGTGCCCGGATAACACCAATAAACAGGGTAAATACCACGGCAAGTGGTAAGACTGATTTGAGATAACTCCACATCGGCTGCTGCCCTGTACCAGAGATTATCGACTAACACAACTTCAGATATGACGACCCCGGTGTATAGCTCACCCCACGCATCAGGCCGCTGCTGAGGGTGATCTGTGGGCGGCTGTGCCAGTAGGATTGGCGCACCATCGGGCACTGTACACTCAACAGCAGGCTCAGATGCTGGCGGGGGTACGAATACTGGATGAATGCCTCATGGCGATAACGTCCCCGGCTGCTCCAGTTCGGCGCGCCGAACAACAGTTGCAGGTCGCCCATACCCACATTCAGCGGCATGGTGATTGAAAACACCCGATCATTGCTGACCAGCATCACACCCGGCGCAGCGGAGTCAATCATGGCGGGCTGCGTACCACTCCACTGCCAGCGCAGACGAGCGCCCGCCTGCTCGATACTTTCCGCCATGACCCAGGAATTGGATTGCAACAGGGCGATGGCCTCCGTGACGGAAGTGCTGCCGGGTCGGATGCCATGCCAGCAGGGGTCTGAACAGCCAGCGGGTTGCAGCAGGTCGCGCAGCGGCGTGTCATCATAGGGCTGTGCGCGAATCATGCTGATACAGCCGAGGAAAAGCAGGCTCAAGATGAGTATGGATTTAAGCAGGGCACGCATGGTCAGCGGGTTTATGGCTCCATATCGCTGCACAGATTATACCCATAGATGGCATTTCAGGGTTCAGAATAAATCATTGGGGGGATGACGGGGGCGGGCATATGCCACCCCCTCACCAGATAGATATGTGGAGCCTCAGGAGTTGAATTTACCGCTGCCGAAGATTTTGGCAGACAGATTGAAGCCGTATTGTTTAAACTGGTCGCCAAATTTGGGGCGGAAACCGGTGCCTTCCAGCACCCCGCCGCCCTCGTGCGAGTAACCCATGCCAGTGTGACCGGGGGTATGATAGACAAACAGATCCTGCAGCGTGACGTTTTCGCCTTCCATGCCCTGCAATTCGGTGATCTGCACGACCTTACGGCTGCCATCTTTCAGGCGTGCCTGCTGTACGAACAGGTGAACCGCGCTGGCGATCTGCTGGCGGATGACCATGACAGGCAAATCCATGCCAGCCATCATACACAGTGTTTCCAGACGGGCGACTGCGTCGCGCGGGCTGTTGGAATGCACCGTGGTCAGCGAACCATCGTGCCCGGTATTCATGGCCTGAAGCATGTCCAGCGCTTCGCCAGAACGACACTCGCCAATCACCAGCCGATCCGGGCGCATACGCAGCGTACCTTTCACCAGATCGCGGATTTCAAGCTTGCCCTCTTCGGCAGTACCAGGCATGGCGGGCGCGGTTTCCAGCCGGACGACATGACGCTGCGCGAGGTTCAGTTCCGCCGAATCCTCGACGGTGATAATGCGCTCGTCTTCGGGGATGAAGCTGGACAGTACGTTGAGCAGGGTTGTTTTACCAGAACCCGTACCACCGGAAACGACGATGTTCAGCCGCGAGACGACACATGCCTCTAAAAACTGCGCGACCTCATGCGTAAAAGAGCCATACTTGACCAGATCGCTGACCGTCAGGCGCTTATCCGGGAATTTACGGATGGTAATTGTTGTGCCCTGAAGCGCGGACGGTTCGGTAACGATATGCACACGCGAGCCATCGGGCAGGCGCGCATCGACCATCGGGTTAGAGCGGTTGATGCTGCGCTGGAGTGGGCGCACGATACGCTGTGCCGTGAAATAGACATGATCTTCATCGTCGAAAACGATTTCGGTTTCCTGCAATTTGCCTTTATATTCGGCAAAGATCACATCAGGGCCATTCACCATGATTTCGGAGTAGCTGCGGTCGTCAATCAAGGGCTGAATCGGGCCGAAGCCCAATAAATCATCCAGCAGCGCCTCAGTCAGTTCAAACACTTCTTCCTGTGTGAGCTTCACGCCCATTTTTTGCAGGATCGTGTTCATGCGTCCGATCAGAATGTCCTGTTTTGAGCGGTCGTTCCGCTGCCACTGGTCGGCTTCGTCGGGGAAAGCCAGCAGCTTGGCACGTAACTGTTTACGCAGTTGGGCGACGCGCGGCGTGCCACGGCGTTTGGGCGGCACCACGTAACCCGTATCGAGTGTGACCGAATCGCTTAATTCACCCCGGCCTGCTCCTGCACGGACAGGATGCGACCCCAGGGATTTGACCGCCGCCGGAGCAGACGCAGCTTCAGCCGATTCTTCATCGTAATCGAAACCCTGAAAGGCCGCATCCTGTGCCGCCTGCTGCGCCGCAGTGCGCTTCTCCTGTTCGTTAATCTTGCGAGAGAGAAATGAGGACATCTTTGCTCCGTTTTGGACTCGGTTTATCTGGAATGATGAATGATATAATCTCAGTGTAAGGCCATAACGTCACGCGATCAACAATTTTTCATTAATTTTTTGACAATTCTTGCGCTGTTGAAATACAGGTTAAAATGGGTGCGCCGTGCCGACAACTCAACAGGAGTAACTTATGCTGCGCTGTGGCATTGATCTGATCGAAAATGAGCGGGTGGCGCAGGGGATTGCGCGCCTGGGGGAACGTTTTCTGAACCGCTTCTTCACGGCGGGTGAGCGTGAAGACTGTGCGGATAAACCGCACCGGCTGGCGGCACGACTGGCCGCTAAAGAGGCTGTCGCCAAAGCGCTGGGCACAGGCATCGGTGATGTAAGCTGGCAGGACATTGAGATTCGCTGCAACAACCCACGTGGGCGGCCTGTGCTGCATCTGCATGGGGCAGCAGCAGCGCTGGCGGCACAGATGGAGCTGACGGAATGGGACATCAGCCTGACGCATACCAGAGATTATGCCTCGGCGGTGGCCGTGGCCAGATGAGATGTTTGCGCTGCCTGCCGCACATACCCTACAATGAGTGGTCATAAATTACATCCTGGAGGCGTTTATGCAGAAATGGGAATACCTGGTTGTATACATGCGCGATGTGGACCTGGCGACGGAACACCCAGAGGCTGATCTTTATGCTGATGCGGATAAATTTACCGAGCAGTTGAACAAGTACGGGCAGGCGGGCTGGGAGCTGGTGAGTTTTGAGTGGCTGGAAAGAGGGTCAAAGGCCGCCCTCAAGCGGCCTTTGCGATAGATGAAGTCAGGGGCGCTGCCTGTCGCAGCGCCCTTTCCGTTTTAGCTGTTGGGGTTAATGTTGAACTTCCATTTGGCGCTCCACTTG
>JBGSXK010000707.1:0-4850 GCA_041751455.1 Anaerolineae bacterium | reverse complement strand
AACCCAAAGCACAAGCAGCGCCAGGGTTAGTCATAAGTTATTTGCCCGGAGGATTTTAAATATGGCGCGTATTGAAGGGGTAGATTTACCCCGCGACAAACGTGTTGAGATTGCATTAACCTATATTTATGGCATTGGCCGCCCCACCAGCACCAAAATCCTGGGCACTACCGGGGTTAACCCGGACGTGCGTGTGCGCGACCTGACCGAGGCTGATCTGCAACTGCTGCGCGATGAGATTTCCAGGCTGACCACTGAAGGTGATCTGCGCCGGGAAGTTCAGTTGAATATCAAGCGCTTGCAGGAGATTGGCAGCTACCGGGGGATGCGCCATCGCTACAGCCTGCCCGTACATGGTCAGCGTACTCGTACTAATGCCCGCACCAAGCGCGGCCCGAAGAAGACCGTACCAGGTCGTGGCCGTCGTCGTGGTGCAACCAAGAAGTAATCATTGCCCTATGGCTGTGCGGCGTTGTATACAGACCGGGGACAGCGCCAGGGTCATAAGCAGGCTTGATGCGCCCTGTCGCTCTTCTGAACAGGGCGCGTTTCCGTAGATCAACCTACCACCAGCAAGAGAGGTTCTCGATATATGGCACGTCAGAAGAGAGCGGGGGGCGCGCGCCGTACCGCCAAAAGAGTTGTCAAGAATATACCCTATGGCCAGGCACACGTTTTTGCCACGTTTAACAACACGATTGTGTCGATGACCGACCAGTCCGGTAATGTGGTGTCGTGGGCCAGTGCGGGCACATCGGGCTTTAAAGGCAGCCGTAAGAGTACGCCCTATGCTGCTCGTATGGCGGCGCAAAACGCCGCCGAGGCTGCTCAGGGACATGGTATGCAGGAAGTAGATGTGTACGTGAAGGGGCCAGGGCCAGGCCGTGAATCGGCGATCCGCGCGATCCAGGCCAGCGGTCTGAAGGTGCGCTCGATCACCGACCAGACCCCCATTCCGCACAATGGTGTGCGCCCGCCCAAGAAGCGCCGCGTCTAACCCGGCAGGAGCAAGCCAGGAGGGTTTGGCTTTGGTTACAAACAATATGGTTCTACCCCATAAAGTGCAGGGTGATGCCACCTCGCGCAATTATGGACGTTTCGTGATTAGCCCGTTAGAGAGCGGCTTTGGCCTCACGCTGGGCACCGCCCTGCGTCGTGTGCTGCTGTCCTCACTGCCGGGCGCAGCCGTGACCAGCATTCGGGTATCCGATGTGCATCACGAGTTCTCCGCCATCCCGCATGTGCGCGAGGACATGACCCAGCTTATGCTTCAGGTGAAACAGCTTCGTCTGAACCTGTATGATGTGGAGCAGCAGCGCTTGCGGCTGGAACATCGCGGCGAAGGGACGGTCACAGCGGCGGACATTATCTGCCCGGCCGGTGTGGAAATCGTCAACACCGATCTTTATCTGTTTACGGTGGATTCGCCCGATGCGCACCTGGAAATCGAATTTGAAGTGCGCTCTGGCCGGGGTTACAGTCCCGCAGAAGAACGTGGCCGTTTGCCGATTGGCGAACTGCCTGTCGATGCCATTTTCAGCCCGGTACGCCGTGTAAACTTTGAAGTGGAACGGGCACGCGTCGGCCAGCGGACGAATTATGATCGTCTGGTGATTGAATTGTGGACGGATGGCACCATTCGCCCGGAAGAAGCGCTTAGCCAGGCGGCCAAGATTCTGATTAAGCACCTGCAGGTTATCGGCGGCACAGAAGATGTGTTTGAACCTATGCCTTTTGGTCGTGATGACGAAGAACCGCAGGGGCCAAACCCCCGCACCGGGTTGTACGACAAGCCCATCGAAGAACTCGATCTGAGTGTGCGGGTTTTCAATTCGCTCAAGCGCACGGGCATTACCACCATCGGCGACGTGCTGGATATGCTGGATCGTGGGCCGGATGCCATGCTGGCGATTCGCAACTTTGGTGAAAAATCGCTGGATGAGCTGGTGGAAAAACTCCGATACAAGGGGTATCTGCACGACGATAATACCCCTGAACTCACTAGTGGGGAATAAGGTACGATGAGACATCGCGTAAGTGGGAAAAAACTGGGCCGCAACACCAGCCAGCGTAAAGCCCTTAAGCTGAATCTGACGGTGGCACTGTTGCAGCATGAGCGTATTACCACGACTCAGGCAAAAGCAGCATTTGTGCGCGGCGACGTGGAACGTCTGATTACGATTGCCAAGCGTGGGCTGGCACACGATGACCCCGGTCGCGCTGTACATGCTCGCCGTATGGCCGGCAGACGCCTGAACAATGACCGTGAGATCGTGGGCAAGCTGTTCGATAAGCTTGCGCCGCGCTACCAGGAACGCAGCGGCGGGTATACCCGTGTGCTTAAGCTGGGGCCGCGCAAGGGCGATAATACGGAGATGGTGCTGCTGGAACTGGTTGACCGCGAACAGGCTTAAGCCTGGAGCAGGCGGGCATGACCACCCGCTACCGCGCCACGCTGTCTTATGATGGCACGGCTTACCTGGGCTTCCAGCGACAGGCAGAGGGGATACCCTCTATCCAGGCAGCAGTTGAAAAAGCCATTCACCGTGTAAGTGGGCAGGCTGTGACGGTGATTGGCGCAGGACGCACCGACACTGGTGTTCATGCCAGGGGGCAGGTCATCGCCTTTGATGTCGAGTGGCGACATGCCGACGCAGACCTGCTGAGAGCGATCAATGCGCTGCTGCCAGAGGATATTGCCCTGCAGGACATCACCCGGCAGCCCGGTTTTCACCCGCGCTTTGATGCGCTTTCGCGGTTATATCACTATACTATGATCCAGGCAGAACAGCCGCAGCCCCTCCTGCGCCAGCAAAGCTGGCGGGTGCGGGGAAGTCTGGACTTAGAGGTGCTGCATACCGCGGCGGCGCTGCTGGTGGGTGAACACGACTATGCGACCTTCGGCCATCCGCCGCAGGGCACGAATACGGTACGCACGATTTATCGCTCAGAATGGACGGTGCAGCCGGAACATTTTGGTATACGGCTTCTGTACCGGGTAGAAGCAAATGCCTTTCTGCATCATATGGTGCGGCGAATCACCGGGATGCTGGTCGATGTGGGGCGCGGCTACACCACCCTTGCGGCGTTTGAGCAGGCTTTCCGCGCCGCTGATCTCGCCCAGGCGGGGACAATGGCCCCGCCACAGGGGTTGGTACTGGAAAAAGTACATTATCCGGGGGAAACTGTGCCTTGATTGGCGCGTAATTCCTCGTACAATTCAGTAGTCATGCCAGTGAGCCGGAGCTGTCCAGGCCCATAGGCTATAAACTCAGATATTTATTCCAGATCGCAAGCAGTGCCCTTTGGGCTTTGCAGGAACAGCCGCAGGTTTCTGCCTGTGGCGGGTAGCGCGGGTTTATGAACTGCCCGCCGGAGGAACTACGTCATGTATAAAACTTTCGTCACCAAACCGAGCAATATTGAGCACGAGTGGTGGATTGTAGACGCAAAAGGCAAGAATCTGGGCCGCCTCGCTTCTGAGATCGCGGCTATCCTGCGCGGTAAGCACAAGCCCATTTTTGCGCCCAATATGGACACGGGTGATTTTGTGGTGGTCATCAACTGCGAACAGATCGCTGTGACCGGCAACCGCATGGATGAGAAAATTTATTATCGCCACTCTGGTTATAACGGTGGCCTGAAATCTATTACGCTGCGCCGCCAGCTTGAGCGTTTCCCGGATCGGGTGATTACCGAAGCCGTTAAGGGGATGCTGCCCAAAAATTCACTGGGGCGGGCGATGATTAAAAAGCTGAAAGTCTACGCAGGTGAGGCCCATCCTCACGCGGCGCAAAAGCCCAAAGTTCTGGAAATCTAGGAAGGAATAGCGGATGTCTGCTCAATATTATGAAGGCATTGGCCGCCGCAAGGCCGCGAGTGCACGGGTCCGCCTGTTCCCTGGTGGCACGGGCGGCCTGACCATCAACGACAAGGATGGCAGCGATTATATGTCGCGCTTCGGCGATGTTGATATTCTGCTGGAGCCACTGCGCGCCATCGGACAGGATAAGGCCTACAATATCAGTGTGCATGTCAATGGCGGCGGTGTCAGCGGCCAGCGTGACGCGATCCAACTGGGGATTGCTCGTGCGCTGCTGAAGATCGACCCCGACCTGCGGCCGCAGATGCGTGCCGGGGATTTTCTCACCCGTGATGCGCGCGTGAAGGAACGTAAAAAGCCCGGCCTCAAGCGTGCGCGTAAGGCCCCGACCTACACCAAACGCTAGTGCTGCTAAGTTGTACTTTAAAGCCCTCATCATAAGAGGGCTTTTTCGTATAGCCATTCAGCTCATCCGGCAGCGATCTCTGCCAGCAGCGGCCACAGGCCGATAGGAATGCGGGCAGTCAGCTCGTAGCCATCTGCCCCCAGTGGTGTGAAGATGAGCGCATCCCCTTCTTCAAAAGGCACATTTAACCCGGTAGCCTCTGTCAGCTCGCCCAGGTGGCCGACAATAATCACATTGGTGCCTGCTTCGGGTATTGTAGAGAGCAGAGTTTCCAATGTGCTGATCAGGTCAGCCCTGAGGATAACCTCGTCCGGTTCACCAAAGGCCAGTTCCGTCGTTTGCAGATTGCGACAGTATTCTGTGCTGATAAGCTTACTCACCGGCCAGTTTAAAATCTCAAACGCCGCGCCAATCATCTCAGCTTCATGCAGCCCGCGCTCGTTGAGGTTGCGTTGTGTATCACAATTTTCCAGTGCGGTATCGGTCTGTGTATGATCGGTTTCGGTATGGCGTACATAGATCACATAGCCCCCGTCATTTAACAGATCGAGCAGGGCTTGCGCCTCTGTAGTGATCGCTTCTCGCAGGGCAGTGCTGCATTCGTGATGGATAGCGTTAATA
>JBGSXK010000706.1:0-2507 GCA_041751455.1 Anaerolineae bacterium | reverse complement strand
ATATCGGTGATGCCGTGTAACTGCTGGTCTTCTTTGGCGATCCAATCACCGGGATAAGCGCGTGCAGCAGCCTGATACATATCTGGCCCGAAATATCCGACAGCCCCCCATGCTACCACCGAGAGAAAGCGCTCTGGCTGTAGGCCAGGAGCCAGCAGCGCCACCTCGCCACCGTCAGAATAGCCCATAAGGTGCGCCTTCTCTAAATCGAGCGCGTCCAGCAGCGCCAGCACATCGTTCGCGTCCCGATGATAAAAGTCTGGTGGGAAATCACGCGGCCCAGGTGTGGACTGATAATAGCCACGCAGTGATGGTGCGATGACCCGGTAATCCGCACTCAGCCATTGCAGCAGCTTTTTGTAATGGACATGCGGCACGTCCATCAGGCCATGTACCAGCACCAGCGGCGCGCCGCTGCCTACATCCTCATAATATAAGCGGACACCAGTAGCAATATCGGCAAAGGGCATACTCACCTCACTGTTGAAGGAAAATCCAGGAAGTCACAGCGCTAAAATTATTTGGCCGGCACAGAAGCAGGGGCTTCCGCCGGGATGCTTTTGTTTTCGCTGCTTTTGATGATCTCACTCAGTGAAACCCCAAGCGCGACCAACCCAATCGTCCCCCAGATGGCATAACCCAGGACACTGATGCCATGAAACAGGAAGCCGAGCGAGAGCGAGAGGGTGGCACTTATACCGAGCGCATCACCAGAGAGCCGCACCGCGCCCTCAAAGGGGCCAATAGAGGCTACACTGACCGGGATAGCGATAGCAAACGAGGCCAGCGTGACCGACAGCACCGTCAGCAAAAAGACCTCTGTCTGGAGACCTAACGCCAGCGCCAGGGTGTAAAACGTGCCCAGCGAGAATACCCATGAGACGATTGTCCAGCCGATGGCATGTACCGCGCTGCGCCAGTGTGCCAGCGGCTTGATACCTTCCAGCACGTTTTCCAGCAACGTGTGCAGCGGCAGTCGCCTGAAGACGGGCAGTATACGTTCGAAGAAAGCCAGCAGAGCGCGTGCCCACTGAGGGCGGCGGGCGAAGACCACCAGCATAATCATGGCGATGACCCCTGCCGCGCCGAACAGCAGCGCCGCGCTGGACATTTCCGGCTGCGCATCGGGGAGTTGTGTCAGCGCCAGCGCCAGCCAGATCACCACCAGTAGCACATCCAGCAATCGCTCCACCAGGATACTGGTAACGGCGGTGACGAAGGGCACACCGGAGCGAGTCGCCAGAACGCTGCGCGCCACCTCACCCGCACGCAGGGGAAGCTGGTTGAGCAGCATGGCGATATTCAGCATATGGAAGGCCTGCACTGTCGCTATTTTATCACCCAGTAAACCGCGCCAGCGAATGGCGCGTGTCCACAGGCCGCCCGTCACAAAAATCAGGCTCATGACGACCCAGCCGATTTCTGCCTGGGCGATGCTGGTCACGATGTCATTGAGGGGCACATCGCGCAGTGCCAGCCATAAAAATAATATGCTTACCGTGATACTGGCGATTAAAAAGAGGGCACGTCGCATCAGCGTTTCCTTCTAAACGGAGGGCAATTTATTCTAACATAGGGTGGGTGGCTTACACGTACCTAAACATCCGGCGCAGGTGGTGTAAAGATTTCATACAAAGTTCACAGGCCTCAAGGTCAGATTCGGTGAATATGGTATTACACTGAATGATGCTGCACACTTACATGCAGGTACAGTACCCGCCTTCTCCACAGGAAAAATCGTATGTTTCAGCCTCTCAATCGTCGCCAGTTTGCCCGCTTGAGCCGTCAGAGACGGGCGGCGGCCCGTCGTGCCCGCGCGCTGCCCCCTGCCGACTCACTGCTCTTTGAGCTTTTGCGGCCTGTCGGGGATGAAACGGATGCACGCATGGTGGTGCTCAGGACATTTGGGAAAGCTGAACAGGTTTAAGGCCGCGCAGGTTCCCGCGTGCTGCCTGTCTGTTTACGGGATTAAACTTCGAATTTATAACCGACACCCCACACAGTCTGGATAAAGCGGGGCTTGGCCGGGTCAGGCTCGATCTTTTCACGTAGACGGCGCACATGCACCGTGACTGTACTGGCATCCCCATAAAAGCTGTACCCCCAAACCTGATTCAGCAGTTGGTCGCGCGTGAAGACCTGGCGCGGGTTGCTGGCAAAGAACCACAGCAGATCGAATTCTTTGGCGGTCAGCGTGATAAGCTGTTCATCCAGCAGCACCTCGCGGGTGCGCGGGTCAATATGCAGCCGCTCGTAATGCAGAGGGCGCTCTGTACTGACGGCATTGTGATGGCTGCGGCGCAGCACAGCCCGCACCCGTGCCACCAGTTCCTGCGGGCTGAAGGGATTGGTGACGTAATCGTCTGCCCCCAGCTCCAAACCTTCTACCCGGTCATGTTCACCTGTGCGCGCCGTCAGGATAATAATGGGCACTTCATGTTCTGTCACCAGCGCTCCTGGCGTGTCGTCACGCAGACGGCGCGTAATCGTCAGTCCGTCGATGCCGG
>JBGSXK010000705.1:0-18601 GCA_041751455.1 Anaerolineae bacterium | reverse complement strand
TGACCTGCACCTGACATACGAAGCCAACCGCCGCGCGGTAGAGCGAGTGCTGCCCCACCCGGACGACTGGCTGATGATTGCCGGAGATGTGGGCGAAAAAGAGGAACATCTGCGCTTTGCCCTCTCGATCTTCACCCAACGTTTTAAGCAGGTGATCTGGACACCCGGCAACCATGACCTATGGACACTGCCCACCGAAGCCGACGGCCTGCGCGGCGCGGCATTATATGACCGGCTGGTTGAAATCTGCCATGAATATGGCGTACTCACGCCGGAAGACCCCTATCCCCTGTGGACACATCAGGGTGCCACCTATCGCATCGCACCGTTGTTTACCCTCTATGACTACAGCTTCCGTCCGGCGCACCTCACCGCCGAGGCCGCCCTGGAATGGGCTGCCGAAGCCGATATCATCTGCCTGGACGAATATCTGCTGCATCCTGACCCTCATTTAAGCCGTATTGCGTGGTGTCACCAGCGCTGCCAGCTTACCGAGGCGCGTCTGTCTGCGCTGCCGGGCACTACACCGCTGGTGCTGGTCAACCACTGGCCACTGCTGCGTGATCTGGTCGTGCTGCCCAATATCCCACGCTTTTCCCTGTGGTGTGGTACACGCCTCACCGCCGACTGGCACCTACGCTTCCCGGCGGCGGTGGTCGTTTACGGCCACCTGCATATACGGGGCACCTACTACCGCAATGGGGTGCGCTTCGAGGAAGTTTCGCTCGGCCATCCCCGTGGTTGGAACCAAGACCAGCCGCTGGAACATTATATGCGCCTTATTCTGCCTGGTATCGGTTTAAAAAGCCGCTGAGACAACATCTGATGCTCATTCAGGGTCACAAAGGGTAGTTGCAATCTTGCATCCCGATTGTAGTCTATGCTATAATCGCAAAACCTTGCGCTGAAGCGCGAGGCATTTTAATATGCTACCCCTGCATGCAGTAAGCAGCACCAGCCAATCCAACAGCACAGGACTTGTTCTCGCGCTGCCGCAGATGATACAGCAGAGGTAAGGCTGTTTTATAAGATCGTCGTTTATTAGAGAGGGTGACACCGCTATCAGCACCTCAGAATTACGCATTAACGAACAGATACGCGCTCGTGAAGTCCGGCTTATTACCGATACCAACGAGAATATTGGTGTCCTGTCGCTGCAAGACGCGCTGGCACTGGCTGAATCTAAGGGTATGGATTTGGTCGAAGTCTCGCCCAGTGCCAAGCCACCCGTCTGTCGCGTCATGGATTATGGCAAGTTCCAGTACGAACGGCAGCGCCGGGAGCGTCGGGCGCGTAAACAGCAGAAAACGGTTGAGGTTAAAGAAATTCAACTTCGCCCCAAAACCGACGATCATCACCTGGGCTTTAAAGTTCGTGACGCGCGCAAATGGATTGAGAGCGGCATGAAAGTACGTGTACGGGTGCGCTTCCGTGGGCGGGAACGCGATTTTCCCGATATTGCGCGGGATCGCCTGATAGCGATTGCCAACGAGCTGAAGGATATTGCCAGTGTGGAGCAGTACCCCAGCCTGGAAGGCAGCACCATGTTGATGATTCTATCGCCTGCAAGCAGCGAGAAAAATAAATCTGGAGCATAAACATCGTGGGTAAGAAATTCAAACTCAAGACGCATAAGGCCACCGCCAAGCGCTTTCGGGTGACAGGCAGCGGTAAGGTTGTGCGCACGAAGGGCGGCAAGAGCCACCTGCGCCGCCGCACCTCCAAACGCACAAAGGCCAAATTCACCACTATGCTGCCGGTGACCAGCACTGAAGCCAAGCGCATTAGCAGACTGGCGCCCTACCTGCGCCGTTACAAGGCGAACCCGCCAGCGTAACTGCGTTTCTATTTTCCGAATGTCAGAAAAACAGCCAGGGCGTGGCTCTGGTTGTTTGTTGTGAGGAGCAAGTGAGAAGATGGCAAGAGTAAAAACAGGGATCACCCGGCGGCGGCGGCACAAAAAAGTCCTCAATATGGTCAAAGGCCAGTGGGGGACACGTGGCAGCCTGTTCCGCCGTTCCAACGAAGCGATGCTCAAGAGCCTGTGGTATGCCTATCGTGACCGCCGCACCCGGCGCCGTGACCTGCGTCGCCTGTGGATCGTGCGCATCAATGCCGCCGCGCGTATTAATGGCCTCAACTACAGCCGCTTCATCTATGGCCTGAAGAAAGCCAACATCGAGATTGACCGCAAGATTCTGGCCGACATCGCCGTGCGTGATGCCGAGACATTCCAGAAGATCGCGGCAGTGAGCCAGATGAACCAATAGCCAATTTCGCAGGGCGCTGTGCCGTCCTGTTGTATCATGGCTGACCGAGGCGGAGCAGGGTTGCTCCGCTTTTTGTTTTTCAGGCCCTGGCCGTAAATAACAACCCGGCGGCAGGCAGAAAGCTTGTCGCCGGGCGTGTTCGTTAACCGTATTTGCCCGCAGGCTTAGACACTGCGCCGCCTGCGCAGGCTGACTACTACCATGCCAACCAGGAAGCTGCCGAGTGCGGTCAGCACCAGGATCACGGGCGGGGTGACACCAGTCGCAGGCTGCTGGCTGGCGCGTACCACTCGCGCCGTTGCCGTGCGGGTGCCATCGCTGGCGATGTTATCGAAGATAAATGGCACATTCGCACCTTCGTCAATGGTCGTCACAATCGTGATTGTGACCGTCTGGCCGGGGGCGAGTGTCCCGATATTGACTGTGATAGTCGAGCCGCTGAACGAGGCCGTACCTACCGATGTAGTGACAGAAATAATCGTCATCCCTGGCGGCACGGTGTCAATCACCTGTACCCCGTTAAGAGCGATATTGCATGGATTGGTGAGTGTCACTGTCCATGTAACGGTATCGCCAATCTGCGCGAAGGGCTGATCTACTGTCTTGTTCAGCACCGGTTCACATTCGTCACCGGGCGGGCCACCGCCGGGAGGGGTAACAGTGACGCCCGGTGGAGGAGTCTGGGTTGGCGGCGTAGTATCCGTAAAACCAAAGTCCCAGGTATGGTCGTTTTCGCCCCAACTACCTGTGGTCATGCGAATGGTAGGAAAGCGCCCTACGCCAACATTCTCATAAATGGAGTCGTTATCGCGTATAGTCCTGTTCGGGCCAGTCCCGGCACTGGTAAGTGTGAGTTCCCACTCAAACAGCGGGCCGCTCGCCTCATAATCGGCAGGATTGTCCAGCCGAATCACGTAATCGATAAATGGCCGCAGCCCACCGGGCACGTTACTCTCATTAAAGTAATATTCTCCAGCGGCACTGGTAAGGGTTGTGGCGATGGGCGTGGACAGGTCATCCGGCAGGTACAGGTTGACCGTCACCCCACCGACAGGCACTTCATCGCGAGCGCCACTCCCGCTTCTGGGGTCCTGTATGCCGTTGACATCCGGGTCGAACCATACGCGATTGCCGATCTCCAGCGGCGCGGGGTCACACATTACTTCCAGATCGCCTACACCGTTTGCCTTGCCAAATAGTGGCAGGCCGGGGGTTGGCGCGATCTCGCCATCGTAAACCCGATAAGCACGCTGGAAGCTGCCATCCGCGTTGCTCAGCCAGCGCACACCTGCGTCATACAGCGCAGCGGTGGTGGGGATAGGGTCGAAGTACATCCCCGCGATGTCCGACTGACCGGGCAGCATCGCCAGCCCGCCCAGGAACAGCTCATCATGAATCGATAGATTATCCGCGTGATAAAATTCACCGCCGCCCGGCCCGTTGATGTTGCCCTGCCCTGGTGTACTGGCAACGGAGCCGCAGGCGCTGTTGTTTTCCAGTTCCCAGCCGCCGCTGCCATCGGCACAGGCGCGCAGGATCTCCCCGGCAGGGATGACCAGATAAAGCTCGTCGTTGGTAAGATCAAACGGCTCAAAGGTCTGGCTGCCCGCCTGATCAGCATAACGATCACGGAAGCCCAGAATCATATCGCCATTATTGTCAAACTCAATATCGACAAACATGGGCTGCGGGTAGACGATAGTGCTGTACGGGATAAAGCCCGGATCAGGGCCGATCGTTTGGAAATCATCAATCCAGGGATTCCAGTTCGCCGGGTAAAGGGCAATACACTCTGCGGTGGGGATATCAGCGCGGTTGGCACAGCGGCGTTGATAATCCAGCGGGAAACGCAGTTCCTCGCGGAAGCCCCCACCCCCCTGCGCCATTGAAAACACATAGGCCCACAGTTCAGACACAGCACTTTCAGCCGTGCACACCATGCCTACATAGACGCGGCCATCCCGAAAAGCGCTGCCAAAGGGGCGCACATCATCACGCGGGCAGTTACTCGGCAGCCCGGCAAGGTCATAAGTGGATTGGCCGGTGACAACGGGCGGGCGGTCATAAGCCGTAGGGTCTGCCGGGTCGTCAAGCCCAATGGTGATTTCGTAAAGCTGGCGATTAAAGAGGTTGACGACGTAAAGCATGGTGTCGTCATCCGATATATCCATATCGCCCAACCCCAATTTGCCTACTGCTGCCCACGAGTCCGTATCGCGCAGCCATTCCGCGTCAGTGCCGGGTGAGCCTCCCGCATCAGGATGTGGGTTCGCCCCTGCGGGCAGGTTGGTCAGCAGCGTTACGTCCTGACCCGCACGAATGGTATAAATTGCACCTGGGCCACTAGGCCCATAGCCCGTGTGCCGCTTCTGGAACGCCGCGGCAAACAGCGACCGTGTAGAGCGATGGAAAGCCAGCCCCCAGGTCGTCCCTACCTGCTCCGCTCGTGCCATATTGGTATGAGGTGGCTGGTCAAAGGAAGGAATATTTGTAATATCATTCGAGCCAGAGGTACTGTATGGGAAGGAAACCACTGTTTCTTCCGTACGGTCTAACTGGTGTGAAATGACATAGCAGGTGGTAGCCACCATAGGGTTATCCTGGCAGTATTGGCCAGGATTATTCACCCCCAGGTCTACAGGAAGCGCCGTGCTGTCACACATCTCAAAGGTGACTGTTGTGCGTGATTGTCCACCAAACGGCCCCGACCATAACGGCCTTTCGATGTCAGTAAATTCAATCCGGTAATGGGTGTCTTCGTCCAGCCCCGATAGTGTATACGTGCCATCCGGGTTGGCGGTGGTGGTGGCGACCTGGCTGCCCGCATTGTTGTACGCGGTAACACGAATACCCATAACACCGATTTCATTGGGGACGGTACGCTCACCGGAATTGTTATAATCCCGGTAAATCGTCCCATTCAGGCTGCATGTGCCCTGTGCCAGCACCCTTGCAAACTGGGTAGGTGAACTGAAGATCAATAGCGAGGCAATGGTTGCCAAAGCCAGCCATATACGAAAATAATCCTTATGTTTCCTCATAAAATGATCCTACCGGGGGCAGCCCCCACACTCTTGATATCGCACTATAACAATTCGTAACTACTGCTGTCATCACATTAACCTAATCGAACTAAAAAAAGGTTAACAAAGTTTTCAACGCAGCCACTTATTGTAATGAAGTTTGTAAAAATTGTTACTGCATTGTAATTCTAGCATATTTTGAAAATTTGGAGAGTCATCAGGAGGATATTGAGATAACCACAACAGAATCCACACAATCAGGGAGAGTTTTATATCTCCCTGATGAAGTTGTGCTTTCAGTGGTATAAATTGCGACCAGACAAAGGGCTACTGCCGGGGTGTCGAGATGAGGCGATTGCTCAGGCCATAGGCGATCGTCATTACCAGTGCGAGGATGAACAGCGGCACCGAACTGAACAGCGGGCCAACCAGCCCGGCCTGGGTGATAAAATCATCGTACAGATGATTGAAGGCGTGCAGCCAGCTCAGCAGTACCGTCAGCAAAATCAGGCTGCGGTGTTGTGCCGGGTCACGTGCCGCCCACATCAGCAGCACCCCCAGCGGCAGGTTGAATGCGCCCAGGTCGCCCGCGAAGTGACGGTTAAACGGCGGAAATGTGGCTGCTGTCTGGTAGAACCATTCCGGGGCGAACAGCAGCGCAAACCCCGCCAGCGCGTAAAACACCCCGGCGGCAGCCAGTGCTGCCCGAACAAAAGCGAATGTTAGGCGGTAATTCTGTGACAGTGCGCGGTCACGTGCCTCGATGATCCTGTGTGTATCAGACATTTTGCTGCCTCGCATGGGTGCCGTAAGCCCTGCTAAGCCGGTATTTCTGGATAAGCCACTGCTCCCACGTCAGTGTCCCATAATGCTGCTGAGGGATGGTGTTATACCCCCGCCGGAAGCCCGCCGCGACCTTGCCCGGCAGTGGCAGATACAGCACAGGCCGCCGTACCCCGGTTACAGCCTGCCAGGTACGGATGATCTCCCCCACGCGCATGACCTGTGGCCCCGCAATATCCGGTGCATAGCCCGCGGGCTTATCCAGGGCCAGTTCGACCAGTCGCTGCGCTGCCTCACCCGTATCTATCGGCTGGGATTGGAAATCGGTAGGCAGCAGCCACAACGGCAAGCGCTGGAGCGGCATCAATATCCTGTCAAACAGTTCATAAAACTGGGTCGCACGCAGGATCGTCCAGGGCACAGCGCTCTGGGCAATAAGCTGTTCCGCCGCCAGCTTATGCTGATAGTAGGCAAATGGGATTTTGTCGATCCCTACAATAGAGATATAGACAAAATGCCCCACGCCTGCGCGCTGGGCCGCATCCAGCAGCCGCCGCGTCCCCTCGACCTCCACCAAATAGCTGTCTTTGGCAGGATTGCTGGCCGCATGAATGATGGTATCCACTCCCTCCACCACGGGTGAAAGGTCGGCTTCGTGTAACAGGTCGGCCTGTGCCCATTCCAGCCCATCAGGGGGCGGTACGGGGGCGGCACTGCGGCTGCTGAGGCGCACCTGCACGTTTTGAGATTGCAGACGCGGGATCAACTGGCTGCCCAGTACGCCCCGACCTCCGGTAATCAGAATGCGAGTCATGCTCTTTGCTCCTTTCGTGAAGGCTCTTTGCTGACGGCTGAAAACAGGTATGCTTTAATTCAAATGACCCAGTTTTTCAGGGTTAGCGACGACACGGATTTCCTGAATCTGACCCTGGTCGATTTCCAGAGTCACAACGATAAAAACACGACCATCCAGGCGCAGCAGACAGGCCGGCCTGCCATTGACCTCTGTCAGCTCGAAGGTCGTGCCCGCCGGAGTTTTCTTGGTGATCCCCATGAAATAACGCGCTACCCGATCACGCCCCTGAATGGGGCGGGTAGCCGCATGAGCTTTACCACCGCCATCCGACCAGTTGATGACATCCGCCGCCAGCAGGCTCATCAGGCCATTCATGTCTCCGCTCTGGCAGGCCACCAGAAAACGTCCCAGCATCTCGCGGTGGGTTTCTGGTGTGCTTTCAAATCGTGGGCGTTGTGCCACCATGTGTTTTTTTGCCCGGCTGAACAACTGGCGGCAGGCCGTTTCCTCGCGTCCCACGATCTGCGCGATCTCGCTGTAGTCATAATCGAACACTTCGCGCAGCAGGAAGACCGCGCGTTCCAGCGGACTCAGATTCTCAAGCAGCACCAGAAAAGCCATCGAGAGCGACTCCAACTGGCTCACATGGGCGATTGGCAGGTTATAATCTCCCTCTGCGGTCAGCAGCGGCTCCGGCAGCCAGGGGCCGATATAAGTCTCGCGCTGCGCTCGTGCCGATTTGAGATAATCCAGGCACAGGCGTGTCACCACTGTGCAAAGGAACGCTTTGGGTGTTTCGATGTGCTCCGGCGGTACAGCTTCGTAACGCAGGTAGGTCTCCTGCACCATGTCCTCAGCTTCCATCACACTGCCCAGCATCCGATAGGCGATACCGAATAACAGCGGGCGATACTGTTCAAACGTCTCCATAAGCCTTTGCCTTGTTTTTATTTCTATCATATAAGACGAGTGAGATCATGGGATTGTGACATGGGGAGGAAAGTAGTGATCATTGAGAGGATGTTCGTATAATACAAAAATGACGCGCCCTTTGACCGCCATCCTCAGCCCATCCGAGAGATAAGGGAATATGGTTAAGCGCAAAAAAGACTGTAACCTTGATTCACACGTTCTAAGCAGTGCGTGGTATTTGTTGAGTATCCTTCTCACCCAAGAGTGAGAAATGAAAAAGTATATACCGATCTCTAGCGGTCGCGTTCCCTGGGCACAGCGACTGACAACGCCTCTGCCACGCTGCGCACCTCCACCAGCTTGAGCGTTGGCGGCACATCCTCCACCTTGCGCCGTAGTTTGGGCATTAACACACGCTTGAAGCCGAGCTTGGCCGCTTCGTTCAGGCGCATGGAAAGCTGGCTGACGTTGCGCAGTTCACCACTAAGGCCGACTTCGCCCACGATGGCAATATCCGCCGGAACAGGCTGGTCATAGTAGCTGGAAGCCATCGCCACCGCCATCGCCAGATCGGACGCGGGTTCGTCCACCTTTAGGCCGCCGACCACATTGACGAAAATATCCTGCTCGTGCAGCTTCAGGCCCACACGCTTGCTCAGCACCGCGCTGATGAGCAGCAGACGGTTAAAGTCAACGCCATTAGGGGTACGGCGCGGATTACCAAACGTAGTGGGGCTGGTCAGCGCTTGCAGTTCCACCAACAGCGGGCGCGTCCCTTCCATCGTGATCGCAATCGCCGACCCCGGTGCGTTGACGACACGCTCGGCCAGGAACGCCTCAGACGGATTAAGCACTTCCACCATGCCGCCCTGCTGCATCTCGAACACCCCTACCTCGCTGGTCGCGCCGAAGCGATTCTTCACACTGCGCAGCAGACGGAACGCCTGAAACTGGTCGCCCTCTAAATACAGTACCGTATCCACAATATGCTCCAGTACACGCGGCCCGGCGATGCTGCCTTCTTTGGTCACATGACCGATCAGAAACACGCTGATTCCGGTGGATTTGGCCAGCGACTGCAAGCGACTGGCACACTCACGCACCTGTGTCACACTTCCGGGCGACGATTCGCTTTCGTCGGTGTAAGTGGTCTGAATCGAGTCAATGACCAGAATGGTGGGGTTCAACTGCTGTACGTGTTCCAGGATACTGCTCAGGTTGGTCTCCGTCAGCAGATAGAGGTTTTCCGCCGCCAGCCCAAGCCGGTCAGCGCGCATTTTGATCTGCCGGGTGCTTTCCTCACCACTGACATACAGCACTGTACCGATGCTCTCTGCCAGCAGGGAAGTGAGTTGAATCATGATCGTGCTTTTGCCCGCGCCCGGCTCACCACCCAGCAGGATAATGCTTCCCGGCACGATACCACCACCCAGGACACGGCTAAATTCCTCGATGGGCACGAACAGGCGATCACCGACATCACTGCTGACTTCACCCAAACGCTGTGGCTGGGTGCGGGGCACTCCTGACATGGATGCACCTCGTGCTCCCGCGCGTGCGACTTCCTCCACTTCCTCGATCATCGAGTTAAACTCACCGCAGGAGGGGCAGCGTCCCATATAACGCGGGGACTGTCGCCCGCAGTTCTGACAGACGTATTTGGTGCGTGTTTTCGCCATCGTGCATCTCTCGCTGATGTGAACAGGTGTGCTATTCTGGGGATTATAGCAGAAGCTTCGAAAGATGGTTATCCCTCATCTTGCCACTTGCGAACATACGCCACCACCGCATCCAGTGTCTGAGTGAAATGCTGTGAGGTGTCGAAGTAGGGCAGGTGATATGCCGCGCATTCATCACGCAGATACTCGCTGTATGCAATCATGCGCTGGAGGATCGCCAGCAGGTCCTCGTCTGCCATTTCGCTCGACCAGTCATTGGGGTAGCCCGCGTGCGCGCGAATCTGGCGCAGCTTTTGCGCCGGGGTGATGACCGTATAACCCAGAAAACACGCGCAGACCTGCGCCGGGTGCTGCCGCTGCAAGGCGGCGACATGCTTTGGCGACAGCTCGCCCTCCAAGACATAATCCACGTCATCATGCAGCAGGCTGGCGCACATCTCGCGCACCAGCGGCCACAGGCGCTCGCCCACAATCAACCCGCCGGCATTGGGGTCAATGACGTATTCCGGCACACCCCGAGTCAGCCCCATTTTGAGCACGTCGAGGCTCAGATAAGGCATGTGCATCTCAACCAGCAGACGGCGCACCAGAATTCCCTTGCCCGTGCGTGCCGCGCCACCAATGAATATGAGCATGAGGCTGTTTCTCCGCTCCGTCTTTCAGCACATTATACCTGTTTTGCCAGCGCTCTTTCAGGCGGGCGCGTCCCCTCAGCACGTCTCCATGAAGGAACTCAGGAAAAGAGCGTGGCAGAAAGATTATAGTTGCAGCGTGACCTGTATCAATTTCTCCTGCGCAGGACTCCAACTTGGGACGGGATTGGGCACCCGCAGGCGTGAATCATCGAACAGGGTACGCATTTCGTCAAAGCGGCTGTCATCGCCCTGGGTCACTTCGGCGGCACGGTCAAGAAGTGCTTCGTCTTCCAGGCTGGTCTGATATTCTTCATTGCCGTAAGACCATTCATCCCAGCAGAGCATCTCCCGTTTATTGAGTGCAGCCAGGTCCTGGAGCAGTCGTCCGCGGATGAACCACCAGCCGTTTACGGGGGTGCCGGGGCCGATGCCAAATTTTTCCGGATCTGCCTGGCCCTGACGGCACATCCGCCATGCCAAACCACCCACAATAAAGCGGTTGCGCGGGACATCCATCACATCAAAGCCCCAGTGCGGCAGATTGGGTATCTGCGAATCCACCAACTGCCAGCCTGTACCATTCCAGTATTCCACCACCACATGATCCATGTAGTAATCCTTCACGAAGTAGTCTGCAAAGCCTGAACGGGTACGAGCCGGGATACCTAAATGGCGCAGCATGGAGCAAAAGAGCAACGAGAAATCACGACAGCAGCCCACAAAACGCTCTGAGGGCGCACGTGTTTCGGCCAGCGGCCGCGCGTCCATTTCCAGCAGCCGGGCAAGGATGCGCGGCGCATAACGGGTATCAATCTCGCACAGGCGCTCATAGGGGATGCTCCCACCCACAAGATGAAGATCGCCGAAGTAATGCAGGACCAGCCCCTGCACGACATGGCACAACAATGGCAGGTCATGCGGTAAGTCTTCGTAGAGATACGCGTACTCTTTGGGGTCGGTGATGGGACTTTGTGAGGCATAAAAGGTTTGAGGTGTCATAGTCAGCTCCCACAGCATTAAAAGACTGTTTACAGTATAGAACAAATTATCTATTCTGACTATGATCATATTGGGGTATCCTCTGAATTCTGTGCTACAATGCCTGCCGCCACAGGAGGAAGCACTACCTATGATTACACACGTCGTGCTGTTCAAGTTAATGCCGGAGCATAAAGACGAGGCCACACGCTGCCGTGACCTGTTGATGGCGCTGCCCGCCACCATCACGCAGATCAAACATTACGAAATTGGCCTGAACATGGTGGAAAGCCCACGTGCTTATGATTTCGCCCTGATCTCGAAATTTGAATCCCTGCCCGACCTGGAAGCTTATCAGGTACATGCCGACCATCAGGTCATCGTGCCCATGATGGAGTCGATTATCAGCGTGGATTATGAAAATGAATGAGAAGATGAAGATTATGCGCTGCCCCTCATGCGGCGGATACGCATGGCTGGAAGATGATGACGGCAGTATCGTGGATTGTGACTGGTGCGGCGGTGTCGGTTATATCTACCGGGACGCGAATCAGGTCGATCACCGCATCCCAGAGGCCGATTATGGTCAGGTGGCTGATGTACTGGAAAAGCTGGAAGTCGAGCGTCTGCGGGAACTGGGCTACAGCGGCACAGCCAAAAAACCCTGGGAACAGGCGGTACGGCGCAGTGATGAATAAGCGGCTTTAGGTCAGCGCCGTGCCAGCAGCGTTACGTCCGTGTCTTCCCGCACCAGAAAACTGCGTGCCAGATAAAGTGCTGCGATCACGGTAGAATCGCGCAGGCGGCCAGCCGCAATCAGAGACTCGAAATGTGAGAGCGGCACTCGCTGGACTGTAATCAGGGTGTCATCCTCGTCGCCTTGCAGTTTGCTGGCGGTGAGTCCACGTCCCAGGTAGACATGCTGCCGGCACTCCACATATTTGATAGAAGGGTACAACACGCCCAGATAATCCAGGTGCGTCGCGATATAGCCTATTTCTTCCTGAAGTTCACGGTTGGCTGCATAGGCTGGCTTTTCACCCGGCTCGACCATCCCGCCAGGCAGATACAGCACCATCTCGCCATAGGCAGGTGACGGTTCGTTAATGAACAGGATTTCACCTTCGGCGGTCAAAGGCACAACCAGCGCGCCATCGTCCATACGGGTATATAATACCCCGCGCTCATTCTGGCAAAGCGCCATCCATTGATCACCGCCTATGATCTGGTTGTTATTCATCTGATTTTGAACCTTTACGCGTATGTTCTCAGCCTCTATATGAATGCAGTATAGGGTTGATTACACGCATCACCACGCCTTTTACTGGGGGTTCAGGGGCAAATGGGCCTCAGAAATCAATCATTCCATCGCCATCTTCATCCATCATACCACCGAAGACTTCATCCTGGTTACGGTCACGCCGCCTGCGTCGCAGCGGGCTGTTGGTGTCGGGGATGTGGGGTTCAATATTCGTTTCCGGACGGGTCGCGGCAGGTGGTTCGCCTCCGCCCTCCGCACGTTTAAAATTACCAGCCCGATAGCGCCCCGGTGTGCCGCCTGTCACCCGACGGAAGCGTCCATCGCGCATGATGCGTCCCTGAATAGGTGAGGAGGTTTTCACATCGAAGCTTTCTGCATGAAGCCCTGGTGTATGCGGTTCGGGCGGGTTGGGCTGGATCACTGCCGGGGTTTGATCAGAACGATGACGGGCCAGCGCCGCATCAAAATCCAGCGGGTCGCTGGACTGGCTGGCGGACAGAGAGCGCCTGCGGCGGCGTTCTGCGCCAGGTGATCCACTAGTGGGCACCGTATCCGCATGTCCAGCGCCGAAAATCTCACTGATGCTGCCCATTCTGTCCAGGAAATTGATGCCCACAAAACGGGCAAGAAAAAATGCCCCTGCCACGAGCAGGCCGATACAGGCCAGCGATAAGCCACAGACTGCAATCACTACAACCGGTAATTCGTTCATCCCAATTTGCGCCAGAAACCCGCATTCAGAGCAAGTCAGAAAGGCGCTCTCTCCTTTCACACACCTGCACTATACGACATTTTACGGCAGTATGACAACCCACAATTAGAACAAATGAACGTTATCGCCGGGCAGATTTACAGTGAAACCACGCGCGCGCTGCCGCTGCGATTCACCACCACATGGCGTGTGTCTACGATCACACGACTGTGATCCAGCACCTGCTGCCAATCATAGCTGCTGTGATGCGTAATAATCACCACGCAATCCGCCTCCTGCAACAGCGCCTTACTATAGGGTTCGCAGTCCATCTCGCGCTGATCATGCAGGCGCAGGCGCGGCACATAGGGGTCGTGATAGGCCACATCCGCGCCGCGTTCCATCAGCAGTGTCATCACATCCAGCGCCGGGCTTTCGCGCACATCGTCCACATTGGGCTTAAAGGCTACTCCCAGCACCACCACCTTCGAGCCGCGTACCGCCTTGCCCTCGTCATTGAGCGCGGTGGTGATTTTGTCCATCACGTACAGCGGCATGGAGGTATTAATCTCGCTGGCGAGTTCGATAAAACGCGCGGTGTAATTCAGCGTCTTCAGCTTCCAGCTTAAATAATGCGGATCTACCGGGATACAGTGCCCTCCCAGGCCGGGGCCGGGATAAAACGGCATGAAGCCAAATGGCTTGGTTCTGGCGGCTTCAATCACTTCCCACACATCAACACCAAGCCGATCACACATCAGCGCCATCTCGTTGACAAGGCCGATATTCACCGCGCGGAAGGTGTTTTCCAACAGCTTGACCATCTCAGCAACAGTGGGCGACGACACCGGCACCACCTGATCGACGGCGGTGCTGTACAAAGCGGCGACAGCCTCATTACAGGCGGGAGTCACACCCCCCACGACTTTGGGTGTATTACGCACCCCATACTCGCTGTTGCCGGGGTCAATACGCTCTGGCGAAAAGGCTACAAAGACATTTTCGCCTACCACAAAGCCATTGTTTATCAGGCGCGGCAGGATAATTTCTTCGGTGGTGCCGGGGTAAGTGGTGCTTTCCAGCACAATCAGCATACCCTTATGGCAGATTTTGGCGATCTCATCCACTGCCTGAATCACATACGACATATCAGGGTCTTTGGTTTTGCGCAGCGGCGTGGGCACACAGATGCTCACTGCGTCGGCCTGTCGCAGGTCTTCATAGTGCGTGGTAGCGCACAAACGCCCCCGTTCCACCAGCGGCTTTACCCGCGCGGTAGGTATATCCGGGATATAGCTTTCACCCCGGTTAAGCTGATCGACCTTCGCGGCGCTGACATCCAGCCCGATCACCTTAAAGCCTGCCTCGGCAAATTCCACCGCCAGCGGTAGCCCGACATAGCCTAAACCCACAATCCCGATTACTGCTTCCCGCTGATTCAGCCGAGCCAGAAGTGTGTCCTTGATCGTCATGGAAATACCTCGCCCATAGTTTCAATCCGCATTATACCTGCGGCTGTCACAGTCCAGTAGACACGGCTTGCCCGCGCTTTGCTGTCTCCGTTGATCAGCATACCGCGAAAAGCAGGCCATACAACATAAAGGCTGTGTTTGCGACGTGATCTGCTCAGGGCGCGACATTCCCCACCGCTTCACCCTCCAGCAGGCCGGCCAGCCAGTCGCGCATTGTAATACCATTGGTTTCGAGCGTATAGAATTCCGGGCGCGCCAGAATGGTGTGCAGGTCACCCGCCGCCAGGTAGGAGCGGAAGTTGGGCACAGCCTCCTCAATCAACATCAGGCTATCAGGGATACCTGCCAGCGCATCGGCCTGAGTGCCGCCCATCAGTGTGTAGAACAGAACCTGTGTGTTGTCCGCGGCAGTGGTAAATTGTGCCACAATATTATCGGGGAAGGCGCGCGCGGTAGCGATATACAGGCCGCTGGTAAATTCGTCAGCAGGAAGCCCGTCCGCCTCACGCAGTGCCTCAGCCATATTCTCCGTCAGCCCCCAGACAGCGGTATCCTCCGCGCCGCGCTCAGTAAACAGCCCTACCAGGCCATCCCCAAGCTGGATTACGGGTGTATCCGCATACTGCTTCATGATGTCCGCCGCATGGAAGATCGCCCCCAGGCTGCCCGCGCTGCTGCCCGTGACAAAGACCTGCGTCGGGTTCTCAAAATTTTCGTAAACCCAATCCAGCACGACGCGGGTATTGGTGTAACCCTGATGCTCCACGGTGACAGTCTCACTATATTCAACGGTCTGACTGCCCGTGAAGACATCGCCCGTACAATAAGGCAGGAATACGATATTGTAATCAGCTATCGGATTAGCCGGATTTTCAAAATCAAAAATCCCGTTGGGGTGGACTTCGTCTTCACTCACTGTCGAGTCGAAGGTGGCCGTGCCACCGGCGATATTACACATGAAGCTGTTCCAGCACGCGCCGCCGCCCTGGAAATACAACATCAGCTTATCGCTCTCTTCCACGGGTCGGGCGAAGAAGGCATAGGGTGTTCTGGCAGCGCAGGTGGTTTCACCACCGGGATCGAGCCTATGCCACATCCCTGGCTCCAGATCATCCCATGCAGGCAGAGTAAGCTGCGCGGGCACAACATTAGAGAGGGGCAGCAGGCAGAACAGAACCAGCCCCAGTAAATAGACATAAAATCGCGAACGCATGAGTTTTTCTCCCAATCAGCTCGACGTCTATATCTTCAGATTATGCACCCGGCACCCCAATCGGCGCGAGGGGCGTACCCTCTGCATTCAGGCCAGGGGGAATGGGTGTTCCCTGTTCGCAGATCATTTGCGCGTTATCGCGCTTGGCGCTCACGCCACCATCTGCAAAGATATTCAGTGCATTCTGATACTGGCTCGCGCCAGAGCAGTAATCACCGCCCGCCAGCAGCGCATCACCATAGGCCACATACTGGCCAAACAGAAGCTGTGATGTATCCAGATAATTGGGCGCGAGCTGCAAGACCTGGCGCAGCGCGCTGATCGCCACGTTGTAGTTGGTGCCCACCGCGCCTGTTGCGGTCAGGTAGAGAGTCGCCACATCCCGCTCAAAGCGCAGTTCGCTGTCCGCGGACAGGCCAAACTGCTCTGCCCGATCTGTGAGCAGCACCGCCTCGGCCAGCCGTGATCCGCTGCGAAACAGGTTTAACGCGCGGGTACTGAGGGATTGCAGCATCAGGCTGCGTACAGTGGTGGATTCATAGCTCGCATCAATGCGAATAATCGCGTCCAGCAGGTCAATCGCTTCTTCATAACGCGCCTGATTGATGGCAGCACGTGCCTGTTGCAGCAGCGCGGGCAGGTCAAAACCCGAATCGCGCGGCGCAGGACTGGGTGCGGCAGTTTCCTGAGTCACCGCCTGAGTAGGCGCAACCTGGGTGGGGGAACTGGTTGGCTCAGGAGTGGATGTTACCGTTGGCTGTACACTGAAATAAAGCGCGGTGGCTGTGACCGCCAGTTCGCTGACTACAGGCACACCTAATGTCCCCAGGTACTTGATTCTTGCTTCCAGCATCACGGTATTACCATTCGCCAGATCGCCGGGAATCAGATTCAGTTGTTCGTCCACACGGGCATTTTGCGTGGCTGTCGCGCCCTGTTGGGCGGTACGCTGGCCACTTGTCCAGCCCGCCGCACCAGCCAGCAGTACAATGGCCAGCGCCACCCCCAGGCCTGCCACCACAATAAGTCCTTGCAGCCAGCAGCCCGACCCGGTACTGCGTGGCAGATCATCCACCAGCGGGTCTATCAACTGCACTTTTTTCGTGGAGGGCGGTGTATCAAAGGGGGAGCGGGGTTTTGTATCTTCCGGTAAGCTCATCTTGCGCAAGACTCTCGCTGCTTTGCAAACGGTGCGACATTATAGCGGAGACCACCAGCGGCGTACAGCGGCGCTTAGCTTACGCCAGGTATAAACCCTAAAATCGTGCCCGGACAACTTTGTAACCCCCAATTACAGTAGGATTGAGAGGATGGTGCTTGCATCCCTCCCCGGCTTGCGTAGAATAACAATAAAGCAGATGTAACTTCTGAGGAGTCCGGCATGTCTGAACCGGGGCACAATATCCATCTTCGTAGTAGTGCCCGTACCAATGTAGGCCAGGTACGACAAAACAACGAAGACAATGTACGCCTGTGGGCGGCTGATAATATCGTACTGGCCGTTGTCGCCGATGGTATGGGTGGCGCAGCAGCCGGAGAAGAAGCCAGCCGTCTCGCTGTCGAAGCTGTCCAGGATGGCATGGCGCTGCCAGAGCAGGACCAACCGGAACAACTTGAAGCAGTCGCCGGGGTTGGGGAACAACTGACCAGCAAGCTGAAAGACAGCATCTTAAATGCTAACCTGTCGATCATACGCCGTGCCGCCGAAGCGCCCGAAATGCGTGGCATGGGCACCACCCTGACACTGGCCTTTATCCATGGAACCGAAGTGATCGTGGCCCATGTGGGCGACAGCCGCGCCTATCACGTCAGCGCTGTCAACGGCCAGATCAGGCAAATCACTTCTGACCACAGTTTTGTCGAGGCGCTCTTCGCCGCCGGGCATATCACCCGTGAGCAGGCCGACGAACACCCCATGCGTAATGTGCTGTACCGGGCCTTGGGACAGACGGAGGATATTGATGTTGATCTCTATCACAGTGAATTGCAGGTGGGTGATCGCCTCGTCCTGTGTTCCGACGGCCTCACGCGCCATGTCAAGCCACAGGAAATCGCGCAGACAGTATTGATGGAAGACCAGCCGGAAAGCGCCAGTCAGAAATTGATTGACCTGGCAAACCAGCGCGGCGGGGAAGATAACGTGAGCGTCATTGTTGTTTTTGTTGAAGACTCCGACCAAGACCACGATCTCCCTCACAAAGTTCGCGCTATCCCACACGAAGAGGCAAACGAAGAAGACACCCTTCTTTTTAAGGACCGCCCGCAGGCTATCAAGGATGCGGCTGCCAACGCTGCCAAATCGCCGCCACAGAGCGCCTTCGAGCGTGATCGGCTGGTGACTGCACCCGGCAGCACGCCGGAGCCACCGCCCCGCCTGACCCCGGTGCCGAGCAGACATGATGCTGAACGGTTGAGTGATCCTAGCGGGCTGGACGACCTGCCCGATGCGCCCGGCGGCGAAACTATCCCGGAACGTTCTCCTTTCGACAAAGCCACACCCAAACGCCCGGACACCCTGAGCGGACTCGTTAACGCGGTGTCGCTTTCACCTGCATTTAAGCCTGCGTCCTTCACACGTGGGGCCGCCCAGGAAAATGATGGGGAAGGAAGGGATATTCCTAAGTCCCACTTATGACAGGCTTAATGCTCGACACGGCACGCCTACCTGCTGATGAGGCCGAGAACGTCGCCCATATCATGGCGCTCATCGACAAAAATATCCATATACTGAACCACACAGAACGCACTATCTATACCACGCTCTGGATGTATATCGCACGGGCTGCTGCTCCGGTGGTGGTTGCCAGTCTCAATTATCGGGCCGATACCCTGCGAGTTGCCTTAGACAAGCTAATCCAGCAGCGGCTGATCTGGTTTGATGACGACCT